>JBMYUM010000481.1:0-3069 GCA_049605375.1 Phycisphaerae bacterium
GGGGGATCCCCTGAAGTACGCCATGCGTGACCTCGGTCGGTGTGTGCGAATCTACTGCCCATACGGTGACTTGATGCCGGGAATGGGCTATCTCATTCGTCGGCTTTTGGAGAACACGTCAAACGACGGATTCCTGAAGCAGGGGTTCGACGAGCGCCGGCTATACGATGTTTTGTTGCAGGACCCTGTTGCCTGGCGTCCGGCGAGTGCGCCGCTGCCGCAGCGATACTACCAGGACACCGATCCTGAGGAGCAACCGACCATGTTCCGTAATGCGTCGAATACGAACTTCGCGTTGGAAGACAATCGCCAGAAGATGCTCGGGGCGTTGGCCTATGTGCGCGGCGAATTCGGCCGGAAGCATGTTCCGGTCATCAACAATGAGCCGGTCGGTAGTGAGCTTTGGGAAGACACCATCAATCCTTCGAATACGCATGAGGTGGTAGGGCGGGTGGCCCTTGCTTCCATTGCCGAAGCAGATTCTGCGGTCAAGGCCGCTCAGCAGGCGTTTGCAACGTGGCGGACGTCGTCAGCGAGTTCGCGTGCTGCCATGCTTCGGCGCGTGGCGGAGCGAATGGAGGTTCGACGATTCGAGTTGGCGGCGACGATGGTTCTTGAAGTTGGTAAGCCGTGGCGTGAAGCGGATGCCGATGTTACCGAGGCCGTTGATCATTGTCGTTTTTACGCGGATCAGATTGAGCAAATGGATGCTCGGCCGCGTCTTCGAAACCTTCCTGGAGAAGATAATCGTCTTGTCTATTCCCCAAAGGGGGTATGTGCGGTGATCGCGCCCTGGTCGTTCCCGCTTGCGATTCTGACCGGTATGACGACGGCGGCTCTCGCTGCGGGCAATACGGTGGTCATCAAGCCTGCGCCACAAGCAGCTGTGCTTGCTTCCAAGTTCATGGAATTGCTGATCGAGGCAGGATTGCCTCCAGGTGTTGGCAATCTCCTTCCTGGCCGCGGTGACGTGGTCGGTCGACACCTCGTGGCACATGGCAGTGTCAACCTGGTGGCAT
This sequence comes from Phycisphaerae bacterium, assembly GCA_049605375.1. GTDB lineage: Bacteria > Planctomycetota > Phycisphaerae > UBA1845 > UBA1845 > JADFOB01. The sequence continues at coordinate 1,020 of JBMYUM010000481.1, forward strand.
TTACTGGATCGTATGAGGTTGGTCGCGAGATCATTGAATCGGGACATCATCAGAGACCGGGGCAGTCCTTCATCAAGAAATTGATCGTCGAGATGGGGGGGAACAACGCGATCATTGTGGACGATGACTGTGATCTCGATGGTGCGATCGAGGGTGTGATGGAGTCCGCGTTCTCGTTTGCTGGCCAAAAGTGCAGTAGTTGCAGCCGTGTCATCGTGATGGAGGGCATCTATGATCGGTTCACGCGGCGTCTGCGCGAAGCGGCAGAGAGTTTGATCATCGGGCAAGCTGAAGAGCCGGCGACGATTGTCGGTCCGGTGATCGATGCCGGCGCCCGTGATCGGATTCGACACGTGGTGGAATCCGCACGTCAGGATGCGACGGTGCTGGCGGAAGTGCGGTTGCCGGATGGCCTGCAAGGGGCGTTCGTGGCACCTGTGATTTTCGAGGATGTGCATCCAAGTTCGGCTCTCGCGCAGGAAGAAGTTTTCGGGCCTGTGCTGGCGATCATGAAGGCGTCGTCGTTCGATGCCGCACTGGCGCTTGCGAATGACTCGCGTTATGCCCTGACTGGCGGGCTCTATTCACGTAATCCCGAACGTATTCAACTTGCCCAACGTGACTTTGCGGTCGGTAATCTGTACATTAATCGCAGGATTACTGGCTCGCAGGTGGATGCACAGCCGTTTGGCGGATTCAAATTGAGTGGAACTGGTGTGAAGGCGGGGTCGCCTGACTATATCCTTCACTTCATGGATGCTCGTTGTATCACGGAAAACACGCAGCGGAGTGGCTTGGTTCCCGGTGAAGCCGACGCTGACGCGTCTCATCGACAGAATGAGGCCAGGTAACGGCGTGTTATGAATTCGGGCCTGCTGCCATTGCGGGCGGGTCTGGTGATGATCATGCTCGGGCTATAGCAAACTTAGTTTTCACGGAGGTAACCTATGGTTGTTTCAAATTTTCTTGGTTCCGCTTTCGTCAATGCCATCATCTTCTTCTTTCTCTTCCTGGGTATTCGGCAGGTGACGGGCTGACGCACATTGTTGGCGTGTGGCGACACAGCGCCTGGTTGCTGTGATACCGCCTCCATACCCGGCGCGGCGTCGCTTTGTGGATCACGGGCAGCCGCGCTACCGCTTCGTCATTCGTATTGATCTGTTATGCGATGTCTGCTGCGCGTTGATGGCTCGTGGCTGACTTCCATTGCGATTCGAGCATGGATGCCAGAGCAGCCGGTCGTAACAGTTCAGCGTCGTGCGCGACGCAAGCGGCATGCCCCATGGGACATCGTCCAGTGGTCTGATGACAAGGGGCGCATTCCACACCGCTGACGGCGGGTTGCACCGTTGGGTAATCCTGCGCCACGAGTGGCGTGGAAGCGGTGAAGACCGTCACGGTCGGTATCTCCATCATGCCTGCCAGATGCATGGGAAACGAGTCATTCGTCAGGATGGCGTCCATACGACCAAACAGGTTCATCAATTCTCCTGCATCGGCGGTGCACCCTCGGAAATCGTACTGCGGCTTGGGACCTTGCTGTTCTGCCGGCGCGTTCACGCCCAAACTGTCGCTGAGGTTACTGAGGTTACTGAGGTCGCTGAGGTCATGGTGGCCGAAGAAGATGGCAGCGAACCCACGATCGATCAACTCTTGCGCGACCAGTTGCAATAACGCCCAGGGATAGGTCCGCACATCGCCGGGGGTTCCAGCATGAAGGCCGACGATCGGGCGGTCGACGGATGGGATCGGGACGTCCTTTCCGTCTGAGGTTGTGAACTCGACTTTTTCCAGATGCGTCGCTCGCGGGATTCTGAGGCACCGGCTGAACACCTGGGACAACGGCATGTTTGCGGCGCCGGTGATGTTCTCAATATCCTCAAAGGAAAGATGGGCGTCGAATGACCTGAGTTCGTGTAACTCCAGTGGATAGGGGCTGACCTTTCCGACCGGCGGCATCAACTCGAAGACTTCCCTCGCGCTTTCGCGGCAGGCGATGTCGATGGTGACATTGGGATGGCAGCGGCTTACGGACTGGAGAAGCTTGGCG
>JBMYUM010000482.1:0-3040 GCA_049605375.1 Phycisphaerae bacterium
GCGCTCGACAACGATGTGTATTCGATCACGCGTCTGATCGATGCCCTTGCGAATCTGCGCCAGCCGCGGCGACGCGTAGTCCCGCACCTCACCACGCGGATCGATGGATTCGTTAATCACATCCGCCAGAAAGGTAAGATCCATGATCCGCTCGGCCAGCCCGGACAGCGAAGGCACTTCGTCCGCCACCTTCTCCATCCAACGGAAGATCGGGCCGGTGCTGAGCAGCGTACTGGCAATGTCGCAGAGAGCGTCCGCTTCCAGCGGTGTGGGAAAGGAAGACGCGCGGACGGAAGGCCGAATGTCCTGAACACCACCGAAAGGTGGATATCCGTGGACGTCGACCACATCGATCATTTCTCGAACCTGAGTCAGCCACTGCTTGACCAGTTTCGATTTCGTCGTCGGCGTCATGCTCGCCGCGTTCTTCTTCCCGATCGCGGTGCTGCACAGTCTGGCGATGACCTCGCGAATCTCGCCAAATTCGAGTTTGTCGATTGTTGTATCGTTCACGTATTTTCGGACTCATTTCGAAGACGCAACTCGTCCCCCATCGAAGACATTATAGCAGAGCTCGAACGAATGGTATCGGGGCGGAACGGCCGATGATGATGTTACCGGAATTCGTTTTCCCCGCGGGTCGTCCGAGCGCTATAATAATCCGTTATCGGAGATGGATTGGACCCGGCAGGATGCCACGGAACCAGGAGTTGCTCATGATCAGCATTTCACCCCGCGCCATGTTTCGCACCCGTTCGGCCTTCGTGACCACATGCATCCTCGTTGCCACTTTCGTAACGCCCGCTCAGGCAGGAAAATACGACGTGGCTGATCTCAGGGCACTGGAACGGGTATTCGTGGATTTGGCGGAAGAAGTGCGACCGAGCGTGGCCGTCATTTTGACGTATGTGTCACCCGATGGCCAACGTGACAGCCGCGGCGTACGGCGTGTCAGTCAGGGAAGCGGATTCGTCTTCGAATCAAACGGGCTCATCGGTACAAACTATCATGTGATTGAAGGCGCCGATTTCAGCGAAGTCGTGCTCCACGACGGCAGCAAATACGACGCTGATGTCGTTTCGGTCGACAGTCGCCGTGACCTTGCCATTCTGCGCATCGACGAAGATGACTTGAGACCGGTAGAGCTGGCAAGTGTCGAAGGGTTGAAGCCGAACATGTGGACATTCGCGTGCGGCAATCCTTTTGGCCTCGCCAACGAAGATGGTAATACATCGATCAGTTTTGGAACGGTCACGGCACTTGGCCGGGATATGACGCGAAAGCTGGTCGGCAATTCGCAGGTCGAGTATTACGGCAACCTGATCGAGACCTCCTCAGCCATCAATCCAGGTAACAGTGGCGGTCCCCTGTTCAATCTTGATGGAAAGATGATCGGGGTTGTGACCGCCATCGAAACCAGTTCCGGCGTGAACGAAGGTGCTGGATTTGCCATCCCCACCAACGACGACACCTTGCGTATTCTGCGAACGCTCGCCAAGGGTGAAGAGGTTCGCTACGGATTCCTTGGCGTGGAAATCGGCAACGTGCAAAGCGTCACGCGAACCGTACCCGTCGCACAAAGTGTGCGTGGAGTCAGCATCACCAATATTTCTCCGTCCAATGGCCCGGCCGCGCAGGCTGGCCTACGCGAGGGTGACATCGTCTTGTACGTCGATGGCAAGCCGGTCAACGATCCGGACGAGTTGGTTCGCGTCATTCAGTTCAAGTCCGTCGGCGCACGTGTCAAACTCACATATCTCCGCAAGGGCGTCCAGCGCAAGACCACCGTAACACTGGGTGATCGTGCAACTTTGATTCAAGCATCCAATGACGACTAGTGAACTGATGGTCGTCATGTAATCTCTGGTGAACTCGCAGCGATCAGGCATGCTGCGAGTTCATGGGCGGTTAATCTGGATGACAACCTCGCCAGGCAAGTTGATCGACTGGTACCACTTCGCAAGCAGCGTACAATACTGATGTGAAAGTTCCCAAGGCTTTACATTCCTGGAATATCAGTCCGCGCGATGCCATCGACATCCAGAAAGACCTGGCGCCGCGAGTAGTTCGCCGCGGCTCCATCCGAAATCTCAGAGTTGCCCTTGGCGCGGATCTCGCATTCACGTCAGACAAACAGCGCTGCATAGCCGGCGTTGTCGTTTGGGACGTGTTAAGCCAGACCGTTCTGGAAGAGCACGTCATCCTGAGACCTGTGAGATTCCCGTATGTGCCGGGGCTGCTGTCGTTTCGGGAAGCGCCCGCCATTCTGGCGGCCCTGCGTAAAGTCAAAACGGAACCGGATGTCCTGCTGTTCGATGGCCAGGGTATCGCCCACCCTCGTCGATTCGGGCTCGCCGCACACGTCGGTCTGCTGCTGAATCGCCCCAGCGTGGGGTGCGCCAAGAGTCGCCTCACCGGAGAGGGTGTCGAGCCGGGCTTGGAACGGGGAGCTGTGGAAACCCTCTACGACGGCGAAGAGTGCATCGGGATGACCTTGCGAACACGAACAAAAGTAAAACCACTGTACATCAGTATCGGGCACCGCGTGTCACTGCAGACGGCTGTCGATGTGACACTTGTATGCGCAACCCGCTACCGACTGCCGGAACCGACGCGGCTGGCCGACCAGCTGGTGGCCAGGGCGAAAACCGAACTGGCATCCTGATGAACTTCAATCAGCACTATCTTGAGTTCGTAGTGGGAACACCCGATGCACTGATCATCGGAAAAGGCTAGACGGAGCCGTTTCAGACGTTCACCGTCAGCCACGACTTTGTTGCCAGACCCGTTGCGAAAATCTCTCGAAATCGGTACACATTTCGCATGTCGAAAACTTATGGCGATTACTGGTTCTATCATCCGACGGCGACCGTCTATGGTTCGCCTCGCGATGTCGATCTTGCTTTCGAGGATGTCCACTTCGAGAGCGAAGCGATGCAGCAACTGGTTCCGGAGTTCATGGGGCTTCTTGAAGAAGCCCCTGACGTGTCCTACTTCGAAGCCAATCTTGTCTCTAAGCTATAGTCCTGGCACATTCGAG
>JBMYUM010000483.1:0-3030 GCA_049605375.1 Phycisphaerae bacterium
CAGGCGACCCTCTTCGAGTCGGGCCTGGAATTCCTCGAAGGAGATTTTCGTCGAGATTCCCGCCAGTGACTGAGTGCGTGATCGATCGGAGCGACTGGCAGCAATTTCTCGTGCCTTGGCAATGTCATCCAAGATGTCGACCCAAACCAGCTGCTCTTCGAAGTCGTAGACGGGCACCATGAACTTCTTGCGGAACTTCTTGTTCTCTTTTTCTTCGTCGGCCATCATCTCGCATTCGGCCTTGAGTGCCTTCAGCGTGGCACGATCTTGTGACGTCAGTCGCATTCCTCCCATGACCAGTGCGGTCGCAAACAACACGACAACGGCAGCGATCATCGGGGCGCGCTTCAGCCGCTTCTCCGTCCGGGTGACGACGCGCTTGGGATGAAGGAAATCGAAGTGCAACAGGTCGTCGTCGGCATGACCCAGCACAAGACCCAACGATGAAGCAAAGCCGGCCGCGTCTGCACCTTCATCCGGCTCCCAGCCGAAGGTGGTCGCGGGGTTGTAGACTTCGGCGGAAATATCGAGGCGTTCCTGGATAACCTCTGCCAACCGTTGCTCCACACCCATGTCACCACAGATCACGATGTGATCGATGCCACCGGCATCACGGTTGCGATATGCCTCAAGCGTTCGCATGATTTCCATGTGGAGACCGCGGACACATGATTCCACGGTTCCTACAGGACTCATACCCGGCATCATGGACATGTCATCGCCTTCGTCTTCACGAGGGACGACCAGTGACAGCGAATCCGGCTCTCCAAACTCAGGGATATCAACTTGTGTTGTAATGGAGAATGACAACGCGCCTTCACGCAGCACACAGACTTCCGTCAGGCTCGGGCGAATGTCGAGGAACATCACGCGATCAGGCATCGCGTGTTGCAGCAACTGAGAAATGGCAACTTTGCTGGCATACGGACGCAAGCCAACACGATCCAGCTTCAAACCTGCCGCCTCGAAAGTCTTGACGTAACGATCGAGTACGTCGTTCTGAACGGCGGCAACGAGCACATCCACACGTTCGCCCCCGCCGCCGAGCATATCATCATGGGCTTCCGACTTGCCTTCCACGGCAAAATCGACGGATGCCTGCTCAACCGGGAAAGGCAGTTCCTTGGCAATCTGAATCTGCACCACGCCGGGCATCTCATCGATCGAAATCGGTGGAAGCGAAAGCGTATTAAGCGCCACCTGATCACGCGGAATGTCAACAACCGCGTGCCGGGCAGAGATTTTCTCGGCATCCAGCACCCGGCGAATATGCGCCCCCATCTGCTCCGGGTCGTCGGAATTGACATCCGGAGGAATCTTGACCGACAGCACACGGTCGATCGCGACGCCGCGCTTCGTAATCGAAGCGTAGACGATGCGAAGCGTCCGCGGATCCCAATCAACGGCTAGCAGTTTTCCTTTAGCGGCCACGCACGCGCTCCAAGTCTTCCTCCCGGATGGGGAACCCTCCCCCCAGGTAGGAGATGTCTTTCTGATATAACGTCTGGGCGATGGGACCAAGCATGTCCACAACCGCCACCAACCTTGTCACCATGCCCGCATGATCCGAGTACCCGAGGACTTCAATCTGATACTGCTGCCCTCGCGCCGTGATCTGTGGCGCGATCTTCTCAAGGGTCACCAGATCGACCACTTCCTCTACGGCGAGCCAGGCGAACGTCGCCTTGTCCTCGGCCGAGACCTGATCGCGGGTTCGCAGGATCGCCTGAATCTGCTCCTCGGTCAGGCCGTCAATGCAGGCCAACACCGGAGGCGGTGCGGTGTTGATATTGATCAACCCCTCAATCTGCTGCGTCTCCGGCGGTATAAACGTTGTACGATCGAGCAGGGCCGGAAGATGCTCTAAACCCAGCCTTGATTGACCTTCTTCTGCCACGAGCAGGAGAGACACTGGAGTCTGCATCGTCGCAGCTGTCCGTTCTTGTTCACCTGATTCCTCGCCCTCTCCGCCCTGTTCCGGGTCACCTTCAGGGTCGTTTTCGCGGTCATCGGGGTCGCCACCGGTGGGGTCGTCCTGCCCGGCGTCATCGCCTCGATCGCCCTCGTCAGCACTGTCAGGCGGATTATCAGGATTTCCTTCCTCGTCTGGCTCCGGCTGCCGCTGTTGCCTCGAACGGGACTTATCAGGTTGCGAATCGGCGTTGCCAGCATTGCCGCCGCGTCCACGACGCCCGGAACCACCACCCTGGGTGTCTCCCGGTGCCTGCTGCTGGTCGCCATCCCCACCGGCTTCGCCGTTATTCTCGTCTCCAGCGGGCTCGCCAGTACCAGAACCGCCGACAATCGTGATGATGTAGTCCACGACTTCCGGTTCATCGGGAAAAACTTCGTTCAGCTGTTCACGGACGACATTTTGGTCGCCGCGCAGATAAATTCTCTGCCGATTGTCGTTGCTGACATTTGTTTCGTAGGAGATCGTGGTGAGGTAGGGGTAGAGCCCCTGATTGAGCTGCCCATCCTGGTTGTCTTCAGGAAACGTCTCCTCGCCGTCGTCTTCGTTGGGGGTCAGCAATCCGTTGCGATCGAAATCCTCCCCGTACAGCACCTCCGGAGTGACGCCCTTGACCAGGAGCAGTTCCTCCACTGTGCCGAAGTTTCCATTCTTCACATCATAGGGGATCGGCAGCGTTTGGTAAAAGTCGCCTTCGGTATCCGCTTCGAGTCCGCGAGGATTGGAATCGGAATCGCGCCAATCGAGGATCGCAGCCACGACCTCAGGCACGTTGATGTCAGGATCTTCGCCCACCGCCCGCGAAAAGAGCGTGGTCAACTGCGCTTCCGTCGCCATGTTCAAGTGCAAACGGGATGATTCATCGGTGATGCCGAACCGAACCAGGTCTTCGTCGTCAAGCGGATTGTCGGCAACAAGACTGAAGCGGTAGACCATATCGCCGTCGTCGAAGTCTTCGGTGTTCGAACCAAGAACATCGGCGCCGACTTCGTTGGCCCAGACAACGATACGATGCATCTCATCCGGATTGTCATACCAGAGGGACATGTCGGATCGTT
>JBMYUM010000484.1:0-3009 GCA_049605375.1 Phycisphaerae bacterium
TGCCGGCCTCTATTCCTGGCACACGCATCAGTCTTACGAGGTGGATGTTATTCGTGATGCATCACAATTCACGGAACAGTGCCACGGCGACGCGCGGAATGTCGGCGCTACCCTCGTGCGATTGGAAGTACCGGGCGGCATTGGAGATTTCGTTTCACATTCGATTCGACGTACCGATGCGGCAGCAACAGCGTTAGAGCACGTCATTGGACTGCTCGACGGCCTGATCGCCGTCAACCGGCATCGTAAGCCGGTACAATTTGAGGGATTCGCACCGCTGCAGCCGGGTGAGGCGCTCGTGGTGGAGGATCCAGCGGCGCTGAACAAAGCGGCGGCATGCTAGCAATCTCAAGCTTTCCGCGCTGATCTACAGTTCGCGTCGAACCATGCGATCAGTAACAGCGGAATAGACACGGAGGGGGTCATGGAGGCACGATCCGACGCGAATGAATCACCAACTCCCGGAATGAAGATTACCGTTACGGCCATTTGCTGGCTGGCGGGTATTCTCGGTTATTGGTGCCTGATTAACCGTGGGGGTTGGCCCTTCTACCTTTCGATTCATGAATGGATGACTGCGCAAGGTATTCCCAAGAGCATTCGAAATCTAGACTCGCTTTTCTTTTACTGTGTCCCCACACTGGTTGTTGCCAAGTGGATCATTCCACCGGGCCACGTGAGCACGTTATCGAAGTTGTGCCTGCGCGGCGGTCAGCATGGCTGGTTCATGGTCGGCGTGATTGCCTGTTCACCCATGGTTGTCGGTGGTGCGATCATTGGCGTTATGAAAACGACCGGTCAGGCCATTTCGTTGCCGACAATTTTCAACGGCGTCGTCTCGGGCGCCATCAGGGCTCCGCTTGGCGAGGAGTTTCTGATGCGTGGATTGCTTGTCGCGCTTCCTGCCACCGTTCTTGTTTGGCGCAGTCGGCCGTTTTGGATCAATGCCATTGCGGCCGGTCTGTTCTTTGGTCTCATGCACTGTGAAAGCTGGTGGCCCATCGCAGGCATCATGAGAGACTGGCCCAACCTGCTGGTCACGTTCGTCGGCGCCATGTGGTACGCCTGGCTGCTGGCACACTGGCAGTCACTCTGGCTACCGATCATCCTTCATTCGGGGATGAACCTTGGCTGGTTTCTTGCGAGTGCAAGCGGCGGTGCCGGCGGCGGGGGAACAACGATCAACGTGCTCCGCGTCGTCACGATCGCATTGGGAACCTATCTGACTCTCCGCATGATTCGCGAACGACGAAGTGCTGATCAACAAAACAGCGAGGCAACCGCAACCTGAATCGGGTGCAGCGCCTCGCTTTGATTCGTTCCTCTTATGTTGTGCGTGCTGATCAGCGAACGAGTGACGTACCGCTGAGCGCTTCCATCATCTTCAGCGCTGCCGGTCCCGCGAGGACCACGAGAATGGCGGGGAAGATGAACAGAATCAGCGGCGCCATCAGCTTCACCGTTGTCTTCTGGGCGCGTTCTTCTGCCGCCTGTCGCCGTTTGGTTCGAAGAGCGGCCGACTGGTTTCTGAGTGCACGGCCGATGCTGGTACCAAAGCGTTCGGCCTGGTTGACGGTACCCACAATCGCCTGCAGCTCATCAAGCCCCGTGCGGCTGGCAAGGTTGTCCATGGCTTCCGAGCGTGGAATCCCCATTTGTGATTCGAGGGTGACCAGCTGGAATTCTTCGGAAAGCGTTGGGTGAACCAGTTTCATTTCATCGCCCACTCGCTGCATGGCCGCATCGAGGCCCAGCCCGGATTCAACGGAGATGACGAGCATATCAAGTGAGTCCGGAAGGCCATTACGGATCTGCGTCTTGCGCTTGCCGATCGCCATGTTGAGCCAGAACTCCGGTGCGATAAATCCAAATCCTGCGCCGAAGAGTGCCACACCAGCGACATTGACCATGGTCATGGCCTGCATCAAGCCGAACAGCATGCCGGCAATACCGAGCAGCGCAGCGACGATCGTCTTGCTTGCGAGAAAGATGGTGGTGGCGTTTTCTTCACGGAAGCCGGCCATCGCCATACGGAGTCGAAGCTTGGAGACTTCCTCCGGGTTTTTGAGCATGGTCGGCCGTGTCGCGATGGGTGCGACCTTTTCGATCAGCTTCTGTGCAACGGATTCCTTGGCTTGTTCACGCAGTGCAGCAATGGAATCCTGGGCGCGCTTACCGGACATACGTCGCTTGATAACGTCTGCCTCGTTATCATTCTTGGGATAGAGCGCGTAGACGATCAGCGTGATACTGGCGACGAATAAAATAGCGACCAGGTACAGCATGATGATGTCCTCAAATCGTTAGCCGCTTATCTTACGTTTTGCGACGGCCACAATTGCAAGTTCGAGCATTCGTCAGCATCCGATGCCATCAATGGTCCGGACTCCGTCCGGGTTCTACATCACGTCGTGGCGTGATGCACTACACTTTGATATTGACAATCCAACGGATCATGGCGATTCCCATCAGCTGCAATCCGCCGGCGATCATCAGCATGATCTGACCTGTCGGATCTTCGAGAAGCGTGTTTCCATAATCCGGGTTCATGGCCAGGGAACCTGCGAAAACAACGGCGGGAAGTGCGAACAGCACCCAGCCGGACAAACGTCCTTCCGCAGTCAAACCAGCCACAAGCCCTTTGAGTTCGATTCGTTCACGGATCACGCCACTGATGTTGTCGAGCACTTCGGCCAGGTCACCACCAGTGGAGCGTTGGATGTTCACCGCAGTCACAAAGAAGCGAACATCAAGTGAGTCCACGCGGTTGGCCATGGCTTCCAGCGCTTCCTCGATCTTGATACCCAGGTTCTGTTCGTGATACACCATGGCAAATTCCTTGGCGATCGGATTGGGCATCTGTTCGTAGACGACCTGGATGGCACCGGCGAGTGACTGCCCGGCACGGAGCGCCTGGCTCATCATCTCGAAGACATCCGGCAGCTGTGTTTCCAACTTGGCCATTCGAGAATTTCGACGGAAGTTCAGCCAAACCAGCGGCAGCAGAAG
>JBMYUM010000485.1:0-2993 GCA_049605375.1 Phycisphaerae bacterium
CAAGTCTGCCGGGAATGGACTCGGACTGTCCATCACTCACCGTATTATCAGTGAACACGGTGGCAAACTAACCGTGAGCAGCGAAATCGGCGAAGGTACAACTGTCCGCATCACGCTGCCACGCACCGGATGAGATCACCAGCGACCAACAGGGGATGGAATTCGGTACAATATTGAGAATAATAGAACATCCAGTACAAGGTTGGATGGACCAGTACAACGTTCGATGGATAAGAGTAGCTCGCACGCACTAACGAACCGCATCGCAGACGACCATGAGTGACACCGCATTCGTTCTAATTGTGGAAGATGAGATTGCCCACGGCGAGGCTATTTCTGAAGCTCTCCGTCGCTCTAACTATGCCTGCAATGTGGTCGACAGCGGCGAGGCTGCGATCCAGAGCCTCAAGCATCGAGCGCCCGACGTCGTTGTCACCGATTTCAAACTCGGCGGCAAGCTTGACGGCATGGATGTGCTGCGCGAAGCAAAACGAAATTCCCCGGAAACAGAGGTCATCCTGATCACGGCGTTCGGCAGTGAAGAGTTGGCTCGCGACGCCCTCAGCCGCGACGAAGGCTACCAGGCCTATGACTATCTGATCAAACCGTTGGATATCGACGTTCTTCGGGACAAAGTGGCGCGTGCAGCCAAACAAGCAACCATCGCACGCGAAGCGAAAGTTCTTCGCGACCAAATGGAATCAGCGTTCGAGTTCTCCGGCATCATCGGAAGCTCTGACGTCATTCAACGAGAAATCAAGAGACTCACCAAGATTGCGCGCAGCAAGAGTACGGTTCTCATCCATGGTGAAACGGGGACAGGTAAGGAACTCTTCGCGCAAGCTATCCATGAAAACTCGCCACGCGCCGGCAAGCCGTTCAAAGTTCTCAACTGCGCCGCGGTCAGCGAAACACTGCTGGAGAGTGAGCTCTTCGGTCACGTCAAAGGCGCATTCACCGGCGCGATAGCAGATCGTAAGGGACTGGTGCAGGCAGCAGACGGTGGCACACTGTTCCTTGATGAGATCGGCGACATGCCCCTTGCCATGCAAGCCAAGTTGCTTCGCACGCTTGAGAATGGCGAAGTGCTGCCGGTCGGCTCAAACGATGTGCAATACTTTGATGTTCGTTTTGTTGCTGCGACCAATCGCGACCTTCAAGAGCTTGTTCGTGAAGAGAAGTTTCGCGAAGACCTGTTCTATCGCCTTCATGCCCACGGTGCGTTGCGCATACCTCCGCTGCGTAATCGACGGGAAGATATTCCCGTTCTCTGCAAGAGGTTCATTGAACAAGCCAATGCCGAGTACGAACTGAGCATTGTCGATATCGCGCCGGACACGGCCCGTAAGTTGATGAACTACTCCTGGCCCGGCAATGTGCGCGAGCTGCGGAATGTCATCTTCCGCATGTGTTTGGAAGCCGAGGGCGACACGCTGACAAATGAGGAGTTGCCGGAAGCCCTTCAGTCATCGACCGACATTGTACCAACGGGCCCACCGAACCTCGCCGGCATGTCCATGCAGGATGTAGAGCGCCTGCACATCATGAATACACTCCGCATGTTTGGCGGCAATCGCGAGAAAACGGCGAAGGCCCTGGGAATTGGTGCGCGAACACTCTATCGCAAGCTGCGTGATTACGGTCTGAATTAGGACGGGGAAACCTGCGCCACCTGGTCGCCGTCGCCCCAACAAACTAGCGGTTCTTCTTCACGAGCGTAACCGCGAACCAGGCAATCCCTATCACCAAACACACCGCGCCGATGCTACCGATGAGAACAAGGTCATTGTGCATAATCGATGAAGCCCTCCAAAGTAAGACGTATGATCCAAGTCAATTATCTCCTGCTTCGGGTACACGTTGCCACTAGAAATGCAGATGGAATTTGTATCGGCGAGAAAGGCCATGACGCTGTCAACTTGCGGAATCACACCGCAGGGGAAGCGTGCAATCGGTCCATGTTGACCCCTTACAGGCCATCAAAGGATGTGAGCACCGGGTGTGTGTGATCGTCTTCAACCGCCGGATTGCCCGGCCGCACAACAAGTCCGGTATGCATGCCGGCCGATCTCGCAGCATCAAGCTCGGCCACGACATCGCTTAGAAACAGGATAGACTCTGCCGGCAGTTCGAACGACTCTCGAATCAGTTCATAACTCCGCACTTCGCGCTTTGGACCGGTAGTCGTGTCAAAGTGATCGCGAAAATACGACAGCAGATCGCCGTGTTCAGAATAGCCGAAGAAGAGCTTCTGCGCGGTAATGCTACCGCTCGAATAGATTCGCACATCGCGCCCCTGCGATGCCCAGCGCCGCAGCGCCTCAACGACGTCAGCGAAGACGCGCGCCTTCATCTCGCCGCTTGTAAACCCATCCTTCCAAATCAGGCCTTGTAAACTCTTCAAGCCCGTCGCCTTGACGTCACCATCCATAAGACGCGTGACTTCATCCTTCACTGCAACCATCAACGCGGCACGGTCGGCCTGCGGCAACCAGTCATTCAGCGAGGCATGGCCTGCGTCTCTAGCGATCTGATCACACGCGGCACGTGTCTGGTCGTCATCGAAATGAGATTGAAGGAAGGTTGCCAGATGCTGGCGAACGTAGGGAAACATGACATCGTAAACAAACGCAATGGGCGAGGTCGTACCTTCTATGTCCAGAAGGATGCCGCGGCCATCAAACTGCAAAGGCATGAGTCCTGAACGATCCACCGGGCCTATGCCTTGCCTTGTTGTTTGGCAAGATCGTCTCGCATCGACTCAGCATATCCAAGATAGGTGGGCCCCCAGCAAACAGGCTGGTACCCGGCGTGTACGCCATCTTCGATGTAGTGCGGCGTCCAACCTCCAGGATCCTGGAACAAACGGATGCAACGAATCTGACGATCGTCACAGAGATTGAACCAGTGCTTGGTTCCGCGCGGCACGTTGATCAAATCACCCGGTCCGACCTGAACAGCAAAGACGCTGTCCTCATCTGCACCTTCGGCGC
>JBMYUM010000486.1:0-2990 GCA_049605375.1 Phycisphaerae bacterium
AAGTCAATAAAAAACCGCCGGTGCGTAATCACCGGCGGTAGCGGGGGAGCCTGGATACGGTTGTATCCTCGGAATATCGTTTATATGCCCGAACGCGGGTGCTATGCCCTTGCCTTCGAACTCGGGTGCCATGCTTGGATCTTCGATCCAAGCATGCTCGACAACCTTGAACTAGAGTGCCATGCCCAAATCTTCGAACTCGGGTGCCATGCCCAAGTTCCGCCGATAGGCGGGCGCGGGCATGCGCGAAAGCCGGATCGTCCCTACGCCGTGGGATGCCAACCGGCATCCGCCCACAACGCACCACTCACGGCCGAGTTCTTCAACATGAACACAATCGCACTTGCAATCTCGTCCGGACGAATCAAGCGGCGAAGCTGCGTGTTCGGCAAAATCTGATCGTTGATGATCTCGTCACCCATCGAACGCACCATCGGCGTGTCCGTGAAGCCCGGGTGAATGATCGCACAACGAACGCCGTAGAAGATCGCTTCCGTTGCCAACGTCGCCTGGGCACCTTCAAGGCCGGCCTTGGCCGTCGCGTACGAAACCTGTCCGCGATTGCCCGCCGACGAAATCGAACCGATCAGGACAACAGCGCCCTGCACCGATTCCTCCGGCTGCCATCCCTTCATGCCATCGGATTTACGCTTCTTCGCGACCGAACCGATCGTACGCATCGCCCAGTAGATCGGAGCAATCAAGTCAATGTCGATCACGCGTCGGAAATCGTCTTCCGAGTAAATGTTCAAATCGACCGAACCGTTGTTGCCCGATACCTTCACGCTCAAACGGTCGCGGGTAATGCCCGCAGCCGGGATGCAAAGCGAGACCGAACCGAACTGTGATTCCATCTTGCGGAACACATCCTCGCGGAAATTGCCGTCCACGACATCACCGCGGAACGGGTGCAGAAGGTTCTGCCCAAGCTCCGAATTGGTTGTACTGCAAAGCTCTTCAAGGTTGTCGCAAATGTCGACAACAGCAATCGCACCGACGCCTTCAGCTGCCAGCTTCAAACATGTTGCTCGGCCAATACCGCTGGCACCGCCGGTAATGACAGCCACCTTATCTTTTAACATCATGGCTGACGTCCTCTCCTGGTAAGTCGAATTCCCTGTCTGTCGATTCGCGGGAATGCGAAAGTCCTAAAAACGCAGAACCTCGAGGCGGCTCACGATCGGGCGTCGGAACGCTCCGCAAGCCACTCCGCCACCTTGGGCCATAGCTCGCGGTTCGCTTTACTGCCGACGGCCATCCCGATATGCCCGGCCGGGAAACGAACCAACGTTTTGTCTTGCGACGAAACCACTTCATTCAGTGAACCGCTCAATCCGCAGGGAACGAGGTGATCGTTCTCGGCGGTCAAATTCATCAATGGGCAATCAATGTTCTCGAGCTGCACCGGGCGGCCGCCAATGCTCAAGCGACCCTCGATCAGTCGATTTTCCTGCATGCAATACTTCACGAACTCGCGGAACATCTCGCCCGCCACGGGGATGTTGTCGTTCAACCATGTTTCCATGGCGAAGAAGTTCTCGAGGAACTTCTCATTGTCTGCGTTTTCGTAGAAGTTCACGTATTTCTCGACCAGGTTCGAAACCGGCTTGAGAAGCAGGAAGGAAGACTGAAGCATGTCCGCTGGGGCATTCCCGCACACGTCGATCAAACGGTCGACATCGAAATATCGGGCGTCGGTAAACTTCGCGAGAAGATGACTCTTGTCCGACCAGTCGACCGGTGCCGCAAGCGTAATGAGATTCTTGACCTTCTCCGGGAAAAGTGCCGCATACATGGCACTCATGGAACCGCCCATGCAGTATCCCAGAAGGTTGATCTTGTCGTGACCACTCGTTTCGCGAATGTGATCAACGATGCCATCCATGTAGCGGATGATGTAGTCACGCATGCCGAGGTGACGATCCGCATGAGTCGGAACACCCCAGTCAATGTTGTATGTGTCAAAGCCCGCACGCATGAAGTGCTGGACAACGCTTTTGCCGTCACGAAGGTCGAGAATGTAAGGCCGATTCACCAGGGCGAATGCAAACAGCAGGGGGGTACCCTGGGTTGCCGGCTCCTCACGCATGTAGTGCTGAAGCTTGATCCGGTCGATGCTGAAGACGTTCTCCGTCGGCGTCGCACCGACACGGGTGCGAGCAGCAACGTCCATCACCTTCGGCATGGCCGTCGCCTTGCCCATAAACTCCTGCCACTGACGTTGCATGTCCTGCGGCGTCATCATCCAGGGCATGAATGGCTGTGTGCCCGTGCTCATCGTCCACCGCCTTTCTTGGCCGTGCCGGCCTTGCTCGCAGCAGCCTTGCCGCCACCTGCGACCTTACTCTCGAGTTCATCCATTCGCTCGGAAAGACGCTCCAGGCGATCAACAACGCGCTCCTCGAAACTGCGAAGAACCTGCGTCATGGTTTCCGTGTCCTCGCGAGTGCTGAACGGTGAGTCGGCCGCTGCACGATTCACAAACTGATTCACCTGCTCGCGGAACATCAGCGCCGAATCCATCGACTGCTTCATCGAATCAAGGAATGCGTCAGAGCTGAGGAACTCCTCACTCTGCTTCGCCCATGCATCGAAAAACGCCTGACGCATGGCCTTCGCCATCGCTTCCTGAGACTGCTGCTGGAAAGCACTCATGCCGGCCCCAGACATCCGCGACGCGACATCCGTCCAAAACTGGGCAAACGCGTCCGTTGCATTCGAGTTATTGCCAAATCCGTTCACAAGATTTCCTTTTCTTGATAGACGCTTCTTTACCCAATCATCGCTGTAACACCCCTGACCAGGGTGCCATGCCAATGCCTTCGAACTCCGGTGCCATGCCAATGCCTTCGAACTCGGGTGCCATGCTTGGATCCTTGATCCAAGCATGCTCGACCACCTCAAATCACGGTGCCATGCTTATGGCATCGAACTCGGGTACCATGCCCAAGTTCCGCCGCAGGCGAACGCGGGCATGTTCCCACCGGATC
>JBMYUM010000487.1:0-2985 GCA_049605375.1 Phycisphaerae bacterium
CGGACAACGGGTCAGGCTGGAAACAGAGCAGCCCACCCGGTCCTCTCAGGTGCCGTGGATCGCCTGGTCGTCAAAAACGGCCGACCGTCACACGAAACATCCGTCCGTTGGCGAGTGCTCGCAAGCCGTCGCGCCGTTCGGCATGAGGAAGCGGCATCGTAATCCATAGCCACTGATGGCACGCAGACGCTAGGGGACGCGTATCCCAAGGGACTGGTCATGTCGTACCGCGTTTTAGCACGAGCTTATCGCAGCAACACCTTCGACGAAGTCGTTGGGCAGGAAGCCGTTGCCACCACGCTCAAAAACGCCATCACCAGCGGTCGCATTCATCACGGTTACGTCTTCACGGGTACCCGCGGCGTCGGAAAAACGTCGATGGCGCGAATACTGGCGAAATCCCTCAACTGCCTGGAATCTGACGGCCCAACTGTCAGCCCATGCTGCCAGTGCGATTCCTGTCAGAATGTCGCCGCCGGCGAAGACGTTGATGTGGTTGAAATCGACGCGGCCAGCAACAACGGCGTGGATCATATTCGCGACTTGCGAAGCAACGCCGGGTTCCGCCCCGCCCGCTCGCGCTACAAAGTCTACATCGTGGACGAGGTTCACATGCTCAGCAAGGCCGCCTTCAACGCCCTGCTGAAAACGCTCGAAGAACCACCCGAACACGTCAAGTTCATCATGGCAACGACGGAACCTGAAAAAGTTCCCGCGACCATCAAGAGTCGCTGCCAGAACTTCGACTTCCGCGCTATCAGCGCTGAAAAAATTGGCTCGCATCTGGCGGAAGTACTCGAACAAGAGAACGTCGAAGCGGACGAGTATGTCGTTCGCCGGATAGCACGTCTCGCTAACGGCTCCATGCGAGACGGCCTTTCCCTGCTCGACCAACTCCTGTCATACGAGTCCAAGAAGCTAACGGCCGAAGTCGTTGACCTGGTGATCCCGCCGTCGCATGACGAGCACGCCGCAGCCATCATGGAAGCCGTTGCCAATTCGGACCCGGCGCAGGCACTGCTTTCGCTCGATGCCGCCTTGCAAACAGGGCGAACGGTCGAACGCCTTTGCGATCACCTGATCGAACATGTACGCGCGCTGATGCTGATGAAGATCTGTGGACAGGATACGGAACTGGTCGACGTTCCGGCGCAACTTCGTGGAACGCTGTACGAGCGTTCACAGTCGTTCGATTCACCCACCTATGTTTTCATGATTTCGCTGCTTGAAGAACTTCGTCGTAATGCACGCAGCGAAGCCGGCGGTCGTGCGCTCGCCGACGCCGCCGTGGTTCGACTCGCGATGAGTCAGAAGTTCTCCAGCATTGGTGACCTGATCGAACGTCTGGAGTCAGGTCAGCTGCCCGCGGGCGCTCCAGCGCTCCCTGTCGCCGAAAAAAAAAAGCTAATCGCTGAGGTGCATCCACCGGCAGCGGTCAATCCTGCACCGCAGCCATCGACCACCACGGCCGCACCGCCAGCCCCCGTCGCATCGGCCCCGACAGCACCGCCCCCGGCAGCACCGACGCAGGCAGCACCCGCCCCGGCAGAGGTGCCACCGGCATCGCCCCCTCAACCGGCCCTATCGGATGACACAGAGCCCCGACGCTACCACACGGATTACAGCGAAGGCGACATCAATCCGCCATCCGACTATAACTCTGAGGAGCAGACGGCAGAGACTGCGCGCCCGGAGGCTATGAAAATTCCGGACGCCGGCGCGTTATCGAGCGAAGAATGGCAAAAAGCCGCCCGCGATCCGCTCGTCATGAAGGTCCGGGATGCCGTTGACGGCACACTCTTCGACATTCGTCCCGCGGCGCGACCAGCAACCGCGAATACGGAAAGTGAAGATGAGTCTCAAGAGCCGACATAAAGAAAGACGATGCAATCCGCGAATTGCGTCATCACGCGATAAGCAGGACGAGTCAAAGAGAATTCAGTAGGCACGAAAACCAGAGGATTACTGATCATGTTCGGTCAACTCGGAAATCTGGCAGGGCTGATGAAATCAGCTAAGCAAATTCAGGAAAACATGGCCAAGCTCCAGAGTGAATTGGCGGAGAAACGTTTTGAATCTGACGCCGGTGGCGGCGCAGTACGCGCCATCGTTGACGGCAAGGGAACGCTGATCGACATTCGCATTGATCCCAGCGCCGCGAACGATGTCGAACTCCTCGAAGATCTGGTGAAGGCCGCAGTGTGTGCGGCAACCGCGAAGTCGCAGGAATCCATGAAGGCCGAGATGGCCAACGTGACGGGCGGGCTCGATCTGTCCAACTTCTCACAGATGCTCGGCGGTGGCGGGCAGATGCCGCAATGATCCACGACCAACCACAGTGACTTCGTTTTGCCGATAGCTGGAGAAAGCGACCGTGAACGGCGATTCCATCGAATCACTTGCAAGACTGAAAGAACAGTTCCAGAAACTACCCGGAATCGGCGCCCGTAGCGCGGAACGGCTGGCCTTTCACATCCTGCGCGAACGCCGTGAATACGCCGAAGCCTTATCGCAAGCTATCCTGGATGTAAAAGACAAAGTCATCAACTGCTCGCGATGCTTCAACTTGACCGAGACCGATCCCTGCGACATCTGCCGGGACACCAGTCGCGAACAGGGCGAACTTTGGGTCGTCGAAGAACCCAAAGACATCGTCTCACTTGAGTCGACGGGACTGGTGCACGGCGTCTATCACGTCTTGCTGGGACACATCTCGCCACTGGAAGGCATCGAACCGGAAGACTTGACGATTGAACAGCTGGTCAAGCGTGTTCAAGACGAAGAGATACGCGAAGTGGTCCTCGCATTGAATCCGACCGTCGACGGTGATGGCACTGCCCTGTATTTGCAGGATCGGCTCAAGCCGCTTGACGTAACCGTGTCGCGCCCGGCACGCGGACTCGCCGTCGGTTCGCAAATTGAATACGCCTCCACCGGAATGCTCGAAGCGGCGATCAAGGGCCGAACGCAGGTGTAAGACGCCAG
>JBMYUM010000488.1:0-2984 GCA_049605375.1 Phycisphaerae bacterium
GTCCTTCTTCGAAGCCTCGCTGGCTTTCTTGATACATTCGGCGACCTCCTGGGCCTTTCCGAATCCGAATCCGACCTTGCCTTCGCGATCACCGCTGACAACGAGCGCGCTGAAGCTGAAACGACGTCCACCCCGCACCACAGTGGCGCAACGGTAGATTCGAACAACGGTATCGCTAATGCCTGACTCTTCCTGTTCGATGGGTGGAACCGCAGCCATATCATTCCCTGTACGATTGGTGCCCATTGTGCTCAAACGTCCAACGCTGGACGCCGGCTCAACACCGATTGAAAACTATCCAAGAAACTTTCGTCGATCCGTCATTCGAAATTCCCATGACGGCATCTGTCAAACGACGGTCGATCGCCTTGCGGATCAACCTAGAACTTCAGGCCACCCTCTCGGGCTGCATCGGCCAACTGCTTGATTCGGCCGTGAAAGCGGTACCCGTTTCGATCAAACCGGATCGCTTCGATCTGCTTCGCCTTTGCTTTCTCAGCGATGGCCGTGCCGACCACTTTCGCAGCGGCAGCATTACCGCCGTTGCCGATCTGATCTCGCAGATCTTTCGCTCGTGTGCTGGCCGAGCAAATCGTGATGCCCTTTGCATCATCGATCAGCTGGACATATATGTGCTTCGCACTTCGAAAAACGGTGAGACGCGGGCGTTCTTCATCACCTCGGATGCGTTTTCGCAAACCGGCCTTCCGACGCACTCGCCGTTGATCTTTAATCGTTCCCTTTGCCATGGCTCTCTTTCAACCTTCCGCACAACCAACCGTGCGGGTTACGCCTGCCCTGCAGGCTATGAGACCAATTTTCCCAAGGTCAAGTCTTGTCAACGTCATGTTGTTGACAGCTGGAGCGGCCTAGCCACCGCCCGTCAGTGCCTTACCCTGCTTACGTTTGACAACTTCGTCGTCGTAGCGAATACCCTTGCCCTTGTAGGGTTCGGTCTTCCGCAAAGAGCGAATCTCGGCAGCAAACTGCCCGACCTTCTGCTTATCAACACCCTTGATAAGAAGCGAAGCGGGGTCGGTGTCACCACGAGCGGCCTCTTTTTCGACGACCACTTCGACACCGTCCGGCACATTCAATTCGAACTGCGAGCCCAAGCCTCGACGACGACCCATGAAGCCGACGTTGAGATGAAGGACCTTGCCCTGCAATTTGCAGTTGTAACCCGTTCCGTAGATCAGCAGGCGGCGTTCAAAGCCATCGGTCACACCCTTGATCATGTTTGCGATCAGGGCGCGAGTCAGACCGTGATTGGCACGACTCTGCTTGCGGTCATCGGTGCGATCGACCTTGACCATCTTGGTATCTTCATCGATGGCAATCTGCGTTGCATCCGGCGCCTTGATCGACATGGCACCCTTCGGACCGCTAACGCTGATCTCTCCCCCGGCACTTTTGACCGTGACCCCCGACGGGATCGGAACAGGCGTCTTACCTACTCGAGACATCGCTTACCTCACAATCGAAACGGCGGTTTAGTACACCGTACAAAGCAACTCGCCACCGACTTTACGTTCCCGACAGACGCGGTCACTCAAGACGCCACTACTGGTTGAGACAATGGCGATGCCCAGGCCATCGAGCACACGCGGCAGCTCGTCAACCTTGCGGTACACGCGACGTCCCGACCGGGAAACACGCTGGAGATCGTGGATGACATCTTCACCACGCTGCCCATACTTCAAGTCAATACGAAGCTGGCCCTGCTTGGTGTCTTCGATGACGTCAAAGCCATTGATATAACCTTCGTCGAGAAGCACCTTGGCAATCCCTACCTTCAACCTGGAAGAGGGAATCATCACTTGCTTCCTCCGCACGCGTGACGCGTTGCGAATTCTCGTCAGCATATCCGCGATGGGATCAGACCACATGGACTACAACCTTCCGAGAAACATGCCGGCCAATACCGGCTATCAATACCTGCGAAACAAATCTGCCTGACTACATGCCACTGGAGGCCGGTGTCGACGACGTCGTCGACCGTGACCGCGAGCATGTGCCTCGCGATACCACCGCCCTTCTCATCTACCAACGCGTCACGTACTTGTGTTCACGTCAGTGTGGCGATCATGCGATTCCAAATGGTGCCGTTACCAGCTCGCCTTCCGCACACCCGGAACCATGCCGGCGTGGGCAAGCTCTCGGAAGCAGATACGGCAAACGCGAAACTTACGGTAAACCGCGCGTACCCGGCCGCAAAGCTGGCACCGACGAACTTTACGCACGGCGAACTTCGGCTTACTTTCGGCCTTACGAATCCATGCCTTCGTTGCCATTGGTTCGTTCTACTCCTTCGGCTTCTGGAACGGCATACCCAACATCGTGAGCAATGCGCGTCCATCCTTATCGTTCGTGGCCGTGGTGACGAACGTCACATTCATACCGTTCGCACGGGTCACGTTACCTGCATCAATTTCCGGAAAGATCGACTGGTCCATGACGCCCATCGAGTAATTTCCACGGCCGTCGAAACTTCGCGGATTCAACCCACGAAAGTCACGTCGTCGCGGAATGGCGGCGTTGATCAGTCGATCGATGAACTCATACATGCGGCGGCCACGCAGCGTGACGCGGCAGCCAACATCATATCCTTCACGCACTTTGAAGTTCGAGACCGATTTGCGTGCACGACGCATGTCCGGACGCTGACCGGTGATGATCGCCAGGTCCTTGGCGGCTTCGCCGGCACGATTTTTATCAATCGTGGGCGAGCCGGTTCCCATCGAGATGACTATCTTCGTCATCCGGGGAACAGCCATAACGTTCTCGATACCCAGCTCATCTTTGAGCTTGGCGTGGATTTCGTTCTTGAACTGTTCTTGCAATCTGGCCATTGGAATACCTTATTGCTTTCCTGTCGCTTCTACTTCTGTCTGCATTAATCGGCCTGGTACCGATCGTTCTGGCACTGCTCGGTCTGCCCCGGCCAGGCATCCGTCACCGCCGGTCAAACGGCGGCGATGCCC
>JBMYUM010000489.1:0-2735 GCA_049605375.1 Phycisphaerae bacterium
TTCGAAGGTGGCCCGGCACTCTTTTTGTCGAGCCTCAAGCGTCGACAGGCCAAGCCAACCAACCGTCAAACCGCCCGTTCTCGACCCGGACATCCGCTCAATAGATCCGTATGCCTCGATCTGCTACCATTTCGAACCATGACAGCGTACGCCATTACGATCGACGACATCCGGTCCGCTCATACGCGCATCGGGGAATTCATCCACCGGACCCCCATCGCCACTTGTGCCAAAATCGATCACCAGGGCCACCGCTCGTTCCACTTCAAATGCGAGAATTTGCAGAAGATAGGCGCTTTCAAGGCGAGGGGGGCGACAAATGCCGTGATGAGGCTCTCGGATGAGGAAGCCGGCAAAGGGGTCGTCACGCATAGCTCCGGGAACCACGCGCAAGCCCTCGCCATGGCGGCGCGGACCCGAGGCATCGATGCCCACATTGTCATGCCCACGTCTGCACTCGCAGTGAAGAAGAATGCGGTGATTGAATATGGTGGGATTATTCACGAATGTGAACCAACGCTGGCGGCACGTGAATCCCTGGCTGACGCCGTCATGCAGGAAACCGGGGCGACCTTCATCGCACCCTACAATCATCCGGACGTGATGGCCGGCCAAGGCACAACCGCCATCGAGTTGCTCGAAGATGTGGAGAACCTCGACGCCCTCGTCATTCCCGTCGGTGGCGGCGGACTACTCAGCGGCATGTGCATCGCCGCCAAGGCGATTCAACCCGACATCCGGATTTTCGCGGCCGAGCCGTCAGGCGCCGACGACGCCGCTCGCTCCTTTGCTGCCGGCGAACTGATTCCGCAAACCGGGCCCAGGACGATCGCGGATGGGCTGCTTACCAGCCTGGGCGATTTGACGTGGCCCATCATCAGGGATCACATCGAAACGGTCATCACCGTCGACGATACGCAGATCATCGCAGCCATGAAACTGGTCTGGGAGCGTATGAAACTGGTGATCGAACCGAGCGCAGCGACAACGGTCGCCGCCGTTTTGTCTGAAGAATTCATGCAACGGGATGGCATGCCACGCGTCGGCGTTGTTCTCAGCGGCGGCAACGCGGATCTCGGGAACTTGCCGTGGTAGGCCCACCGATCTCTTCGGACGATCGTTGCCACTCATAAACGACATTCATGCACATTCTTTGGAACCACACCGTAAATCCTGGAGGAAGCTGTCCATCGCAACATGCGTGACCAACATGCTCAGGCTACCAGCCTGAGCATGGCACCCTACGTTGACATCAGTAACGCATTCAGCGACCTGCTCAGAAAATACAAAACCCCCGGCCGAGATCCAATGGCGGATCTTCGTTCGGGGGTTTGCTGCGCGTCATTCGGTACATAGCGGGAACCGACTCCGCGACTTTGCTATCGCTTTCGTGTCACATCAATGGCACGTTAGTTGTTGCTGCCGGCGCCCGGAATCATGACCGTATCGATAACGTGGATCACACCGTTCGTTGCGCCGACATCCACCTTGACGATCTTCGAGTCGTTAACACGAACGCCGTCGCCCGTGTTGACTTGCAGATTCCGACCACCGAGTACCGTGATCTGTGACGCACCGACAACATCCTTCGAATAGTTGGCACCAGCTGCAACGTGGTACGTCAGGATGCTCTTCAGCGTCGGGATGTCCTTCAAAAGATTGTCGACGGTTCCCGTCGGGAGTTTCGCAAACGCGGCGTCGGTCGGAGCAAAAACGGTGAACGGTCCATCACCACGAAGAACATCGGTCAGGCCTGCTGCTTCGACGGCCGCCAGGAGCGTCTTGAAGCTTCCGGCCGATCGCGCCGTTTCGATGATGTCATTTGCCGGCAGCAGGACGGTGTCGATGACATGAATGACGCCGTTCGAGGCGGTAATGTCGGTCTTCACGACATTCGCATTGCCGATCATGACACCATTGCTCGTGTTCACTGCAACGGATTGTCCGAGAAGCGTCTTTGCTGAGCTGATTTTGACGACGTCGGCTGCCATCACGCGTCCGGCTACGACATGCTGCTTCAACACGGCGGCCAACTGATCCGGGTTGTCCAGAAGATTCTGCAACGCAGCCTTCGGAAGCCTTGCAAACGCTTCATCGGTCGGTGCGAAAACGGTGATCGGACCCGGTGCCTTCAGTGCATCGACCAAACCAGCCGCCTTAACCGCGGTTACCAGTGTGTTGAACGAGCCTGCACTAACGGCCGTATCAACAATGTCCATCTTGCCGGCGACAGTCATCGCGCGGGCCTTGCTCGCTGCACAATTACCTGCCCACGTTACGGCGGTGTTGGCAAACATGGCAACGGCAAACAAACCAACGGTTGTGGCGGACTTCAAAACTTGCATCACTCCATACCTCACTTTAATGACGATTTTGATTCGTTGTTTCTCTGACAAAACACCTGCTCAACGATGAGCGAGTTGTGAGGCTTTTCGCTACGTCTCGAAAACCGGATGCACGTTTTGCAAGAATTGAACGAATTCATTTTGCTTGTCTCTTTTTGTGAAATTGGTTTGACGAATCGGGAGGTAGAAGGCTAAGGCGGACACACGCAGGCAGGAGCAGCGCAAATACGAGAGCAACCGCGGCTGTTCAAACGCAATAAATGGGTTTGTTCATGCCGCGTTGTACGGCAGGCATTGAAACCTACGGCTTGCCGGTACGGCAGAATGGCTTGAGTGCTTTCATCAACAGGCGACAATCGCCGCCACGCGGATCGGTCGGATCGCAATGAA
>JBMYUM010000489.1:2745-2975 GCA_049605375.1 Phycisphaerae bacterium
GGCGGATCGGCCGTGGTATCACGTACACGTTCGATCAGTTGGTGAATACGACGAACGCACTCGGCACTGTCGGGCCCCGCCTGGCCGGCGCCGGTGTTCACGATGATGACGTCACTCTCGACCAATCCATGATAGTCGGGCTGCAGTTGAATGCGTGTTGCAAGTTCGTCACCGAGTGGCGAGTAAAGGAACCCGCGCATATTGGTCTCTGTCAGTTCCGGACGCTCTTC
>JBMYUM010000490.1:0-2971 GCA_049605375.1 Phycisphaerae bacterium
CGTGCCGGACCACTCTGGTCCGGCATCAGCATCAGCCACGTCCCAATCTAGGGGCGTCAGGTCCGGGTTTTCTTGGAGAACTTCCGATGCTTCTTCGAAGTACTCCTGATGATCAGACTGAAACATGAGCTTGCCGTTGTCGTGCAGACAGGTCACAGCCGACGCCACAAAGTCGGCCTGAATCAAGCGGCGCTTGTGATGCCGGGCCTTTGGCCACGGGTCCGGGTGGTAAATATGCAAGACATTCAGGCAATCGGGGACGAGGTGATGCATGACGAAGACCTTGGCGTCCGTCCGCATGACGCGAACGTTATGTGCCCCCCATCGCACCATGCGGTCGGCCGCATGTTTGAAGTACTTGTGAGCCCACTCGATTCCCAGCAGCCGAACATCCGGTCGGTGACGGGCACGCCCCAGTAGAAACCCGCCTTTTCCGCATCCGATCTCCAGTTCGAACGGACCTTCCCCTTCAAACCAGGTGCGGGGATCGACACGTTCTTCCAGTTCCGGCGGTGCCACGATGATGTCTTCGATCGTCTTCTTCTGGCTCTGCAAAGCTCGGCTTCCTACAGTAGATCGCATTCAGCGCCCTCACTGGCACCTGCCCCATCAATTTCTGTCCGGCAGTCATCCATGCCGGGGACGCACTATCTGGTATCAAAAGAGTGGGTTCAAGCCAGGGTTTTGCAAAATAACCCTGTTTTTGCGTTGTGACATTTCCCGATTCATTTGCGATACCTGAAATTACCCCTGTATACTAGCATTCGCTGAATGCGGAACAAAGCACAGGCCGACATGCACCCATGATGCACGTCGGCTTCGTTCCTCCTGTTCCGCTCGGCCGGAACACGACAGGCATCACCACCGCCCACCGGGACGGGCCCTTTCCAGGGACGGAAGCGACGGAGTTCACCAGCATGAAAGACCAACTCTCATCCAATCTGACTTCCATCAAGGGACGCATCAGCGACGCATGCGCGCGATCAGGTCGTCGCGACGAAGACGTGAAGCTGATTGCCGTCACGAAGAGCGCGAGCATGGAGGCCATTCGTCATCTGGTTGAGCTGGGAGTCGAAGAGTTGGCGGAAAACCAGGTGCAGCAGATGACCAAGCGCGCCGGCATGCTGCAGGAGTCCCTCAGTCGCTTCAGCACGCGTACGGGTGAAAATTCGGCCAAGCCACGATGGCATATGATCGGCCACCTGCAACGCAACAAGGTCCAGGCCGTTCTTCCTTGGGCGGCTCTGATTCACTCACTCGATAGCTTGCGGTTGGCAGAAGAAATTGACGCGCAGGCCGCCAAGCAGGGAGTGGTCGCACCGGTTCTGCTCCAGGTCAACATTTCGAAAGAGATGCAGAAGTTTGGTATCGCGGTTGCTGCGGCACTGCCACTCCTGGAACAGATCGCCAGCCTTCCCAATCTCGAGATTCAGGGCATGATGGGCATGGCCCCCTTCACCAACGATGAAGACGTCATTCGTCGAACCTTCAGCCGCGGGAAAGAACTCTTCGACGAAATTCGCTCGGAGAAAATCGGTGGGCCGGCATTCCGTGAACTGTCGATGGGCATGAGCAACGATTTCGAATTCGCCGTTGAGTTCGGTGCGACAATGGTTCGTGTCGGCTCGGCGCTGTTCGAAGGGGTCGAGCCGAACGGCGAAACCTCGCCGATCACCGATGCCACAGCGATGGCACCGGAATAGGCCGAATGCCGGAATATTCTGAATGGTAGGACAGCAAGCCTCGCTTGACCTTGCGCTCCCCGCAGTTCAGGCCCCAAGATCTTCAGCCGAGCCAAGTCTCCAGCAAGTCGAGCATGGGGACCTTGGCGCCGAACAATCCGCCCAGAATCGCCCCTACGACTCCACCGGCAACAGCCAATATCGTTGATTCAAAGACCATGCCGGCAAGAACAGCACCGATGCCGGCACCGGCAAACATACAGAACCCGATCCAGAGAAGTTTGAATATCCTGGACAACGTTTGCCCCCTACCGCGCCACCGACCACAACACATCGTTCGATGAATAAACGGGTCCTTCTGTGCAGCAAAGACTGTACCGCCAACCTTCAACCGCCGCTTCGTCAGCCACTTCGACGACACAACTCTGGCATGTACCGGTGCCACACGCCATGGACCGCTCCATGCAGAGAAAACCTTCGACACCGGATTCTCGACATACCTCTGCGACAGCTTTCATCATGACTTCGGGCCCGCAGGTGTAGATCGCAGTACGGGACGCATCCAGTTCGTTGTTCTTCAAGAACAACGCGAGCGCCTGTGGTGCATAGCCCTTGAATCCCAAACTGCCGTCATCGGTGCTGATGACCAACTCGGCGCCGGCCGCACTGAACCGATCGGGGCCAGACAGCGTGACCGACGAACCATCTGTTGCATACTGACTGCTATCGCCAAGCGGTATGGCCAGAAGATCGCGCGTCTGTGCTCCGTAGAACACCACGCACCGCTGTCCGAACGCCCGAAGTTTCTCGGCATGCCACAGCAGCGGCGGCAAACCCACGCCGCCCGCGACAAGAATAGAAACATCGGATGATGGTGTCGGAAAAGGCTGTCCCAAGGGACCGATGACGCTGACCGCATCGCCGACATGAAGCCCCGCCAACCAGACCGTTGCCTGACCGACAACGCGATAGATGATGTCGACATCAAGGCGGGACGCTCCATCGCCAGAATTCTCGGTTCGCATATCGGAGATGCTGAACGCTCGCCGAAGCAACGGCTGCGTCAGCGCCGCTCCACCACCGGTATCATCCGCTTGTGGCTTGAGGTGGACGAACTGCCCCGGCGCTGCCCCTTGGTAGTGCGTGTGTTGCCCTGCAGCCAGTGATAACGTCATCAGGTAATGTTCGCGACAGAGTCGCTCAACATGATGCACCCGCGCTTCGCTGAGCGACGGTAGAGCTGTTGACGGCGCGGGGGGAACTGAATCGGTCATGGGAAACATGTCCAT
>JBMYUM010000491.1:0-2965 GCA_049605375.1 Phycisphaerae bacterium
GTGATGGCGAGTGCATCGAGTCCGAGTCGAGCGGCCTGGTCGGCCAGTTCTTCGGGATGGGATGCGCCGCGGAGGAAGGAGAAGTTACTGTGGCAGAGCAGTTCCGCGTATCGTGGCCGAAAGGCGACAGCGCGGTGTCGAGGCGTTTCGTTGGCGACACCTTCCTCCTGGCGTACTTTGGCGGGATGGGCCCGTTTCAGATAGTTGGGTGGTGACGGCATAATCGGTTGTGGGTTCAGAACCAGCCGTGCAGGAACCAGCGTTCGGTATCGAGATTCTGGAAGATCCAGAGTTTTTGCCCGTTGTTGGTTCGCACGCGGTAGTAGTCTCGTCTTGTGTGTGGCCCGCGCCACCATCCGGTTTCGATCCTTTCGGGGCCGACAACCAGCGTGATGTCGTGGGTTTGCCCATGGAATCGGAGTTGTTGCGGTGCACCGACGGTGTCGAGGGCGCGATCGTGATCGCTGGTCTGATGTTCGACGTCAGGTTGTACGACTTGCAGCGTGAGCGATGGCTCCGCGATGACGGTGACACCGATCTCGCGCGGTCGCTGGAGAAGCCGTAAGGGTCGTATGGCGTTTGCGTGCCGCGGCTCGTCGTTACGTGGTTTTTCTTTTGCCGTTTTTGCTTCCCGGGCGTGATTGACGGGCGCGTATCGAAAGGCGTGTTCGGGCTGGTATTCAGAAACGGGCTGCGGCATGACGACGGCGTTCTTTCCGAGGCGAACGGCAAGTCGATCGAGCAGGTCAGCCATTGACTCTTCGCTCTGTTCGCGATGATCGAAGAGTGACCGCTGGGTGTCATCGAGTTGTTCAAGTTCCTGGGTCCACATGGTGACGGCGTCAAATTTTCCGGGGAACTGAAGCTGATCGACCAGAACGCGTACCAGTTTCTGCAGGTGCGAGCGTGAGCGTGTCACTTTCGAGAGCGAGATGCTTTCGGTGACGGATGCGTCACGGTTTCGACCTTCGGTTGATTGGTCGCAATCGGGGCAGTTGAACGTCAGGTGTATGCAACGCACCCCTTTCCCCTGCTGATCGAGTTGCCGGCAAAAGATTGCCAGCACTTCTTCGATCATATGTTCGAGCTGGTCTCGCCGATCGGTCGGCGCGGTGAGTCTTACGGTTTCGGCGAGCGCGCGTGGCGGTTGATAGGGAACGAGAGGTTCGGGTAGTTCTCCTGTCGCCTGATCGATTCGTTTCAGTACATCGTCACCGAATCTTCCTGCCAATGATGCGCGGGGCAGGTGAAGCAGATCTTTCACGTGATGCACACCGACATAGGCCAACTCGCGCGTGACCTTGGGATCGATGCGTAGTGCTCCGACGGGTAGCATGGCCAATGCGGGGATGGTTTGACCGGCGGGTATGATGATCATGCTGTAGCGATCCCCTGATCGGCAGAAACCCGCATCATCGAATGGTTCGTTGATGGCGTCCGGGTGTGCGGTGCGTGCCCATGCCCATGCGGCACCGTTGGTGTCGGCCAGCGCGGCCGAGACGTGAAAGCCTTTTCTTTGCATTCCTTCACAGACGCGTGTCACCAGTTGTTCTTCGCCATGAAAGAGCCTGTCGCAGCCGGTGACATCGAGCAGCAGCGTCTGTTCATCTTCGATCTGCACGATGGGCGTGAATTGATCGGCCCAGATCGCCAGTGCCTCGATGATGGCACGATCTGCGTTACTGTCCTGCTCGTGGACAACGGCGTCGGGGTGTAATGATTTGGCGTCACCGAGCGTCTGCCCGACACGAATACCGTTTGCAGCGGCACGATGATCGATCGCCGCCACGCGCATGGTCTGCCCGTGAGGGATAATGGTGATCACCGGTGCGTTGGACAGGCGGTTACCCTGTGCGTGCAATCGATCGGTCGACAGGTATGGCAGGTAGAGACACAAGACCCTTTTCATCATCAAGATCCACAAGAAACGGCTGGGAAAGAACACCGTGATGCGCGTTCATCAAGGTGACTTGGAGTACGTTCTCGTACTGCGGCAGCGAAGGAGCGGGGTTGTCAGCAGCGATCGATGCCGTGCGTGCATGGCGGACATCGTGTGCCATGCGTTTGATTTCCGGATCCACCCGGGCATCGATCCGCAGACGCAAGGCGGCGAACGAGCGATGAGAGGTGGAACGTCCGCGGACAAGGATGCCGATGGTTCCGCTCTGTCGAGCGGCGAGTTGGAAACGGCGTGCATAGCGTGCGTGCCAATCATCGAGGAACCCGATGACAACCTGGGCGGCCGGGCACCGCAACGCCTGGTCGACGGCCCAGCGTGCCTGCTCGTTCCTGTCCCATCGGGTTGTGGGACCTGACATGCGTGCGTATCGGGTCAGCCGTTTGGGATTCGGGACCGGGCGATCGGCCTGTCGGTTTTGATCTTTTGATGATCGGATTCGGAGATGCCCTTCGCGGGGTCTGACCACGGCGATGTCGGCCATGCGCAGTCCGCATGCCTGGACGGCGGGCGGATAGAAGTCGCCGTAGCCGTCGACGATGATGATGCCGGCGGTTTGCTTGGTATCGATGATGGCTGATGCAAGTCGAAGGGTGAATGCGATTTCACCGCTTCCGGGCTGATCGGTCATGATCTCGGTAATCGCCCCGATCGGTACGCCACCGTGTGGCAGGCGCTGATCGAGCGGCTGGAGGCCTGTTGGCCTGGCGCTGATGGCCGGCTCGATGACAGCGGCGGAGCGACCAACGCCTTGTTGTATCCGGTTCAGCGTTTTGACGTCTGGCAACGGACTCGTTTCGGCCTGTGAATTCGCGTCGGCCTGTGAATTCGGGGCCGCCTGTGAATTCGTTTCGGCCTGTGACATACGTTGCGAGGGGTTTTCGGAAGTCACAGCCCCCATGGTCATGGCTTCGAGTGCGGTGAGTCCATACCCTCGTGCGCTGGCCCGATGCCGCAGTTGCTTTCTCAGATGCTGAATGGCGTCCTGCCGGCTTCGTTGCTGTTGCG
>JBMYUM010000492.1:0-2958 GCA_049605375.1 Phycisphaerae bacterium
AGCATTCAGTTCATTAAGGGTGAATTGGATACGAGTCTTGTGGAGGGCGTCGATGAAGACCTCGTGGTCCGTCCGTTCGGACGCAAGGGTGAGTTCCCGACCACGCGGTCGTTCGACCAGGACGCCATGCGATTCCATTTCGGCATGGAGCCTGTCGAGGTCGTGGGTGAGAATGTCGACGCGGATCAGGATGGCGTTCTGAATGAGATCACCGTTGGCGAAATGTCGTCGCTTGAGATCTTCAACACCAACCTGGAGCGTCCGGTCCAGCGATTCTTGAATACGGCAGCCGATGCCGGTTTCAAAGTGTTCAAGGAAATCGGTTGTGCGGATTGCCACGTTCCTTCGTTGATAACGGAATCGACCAAACTGACTTACAGCTTCCCGGAGATCGCGGATGATCCTGACGCGAATGTTTTCTTCGAGTCCGATTTGAGTCGATCGCCGGCGGGCTTTGATCTTGACCCCGACGGTGACGGGTTGATCGTTCCGCTGTTCGCCGATTTGAAGCGTCACGACATGGGGCCTGCGTTGGCAGAATCATTCGGTAATGAGCTTGATTCGCACTTTACGACCGCACGCCTTTGGGGTGTGGCCGACACGGCTCCTTACCTTCATGATGGTCGAGCCTTGACCATCACGGAAGCGATCACCATGCATGGTGGCGAAGCCCAGGATGCTCGCGATGCATTCGTGGATTTGGATGACCAGGACAAGCAGGCCGTCCTGGCGTTTCTACGGACCCTTCGCACACCACCGACTCCGGCACGCGACCTGACATCGCCCCGCTAGCGTCCCCCCATGATCAGCACATCGGTCCACCGCTGGAGAGCGCGGCCGGACCGATGTCTGGTTCTTTCGCGCAAGTACTGACGGTCATGGCAAGTCCGGTAAATGCGCCTTTGGATTGAATCGGCGTCGACTTCACCGGATCAATTGAAGCAGCATTGCAATTCGTCTGGCTCCGGCTTCTTATCCGCCCCGAACCCTGCAAAAGACCGGTAAATTCGTCGCGATGCCGCAATTTGCTGGTTATAATCACTCGATTTTGGAACGGCTCCGTCTGGTCTGATCGTGTTGCCATTCGTGGCATGCACGGTCTTGCTGAGTGTCGCCGTATCCAGAATGTGGGGATGGGGTCGTATTACACTAACTTCGATCGAAATCCGTGCGGAATCTCTTCATGGGCGTTCCACGTGGGATGGCCTCGTGTGGGATGACCTCGTGCGTGACGGCCTTGTGGGGGACCGTCTCTTACGGGACAACTTCGTTCTGTAGTTGGTGCTTGGTATCCGGCGATTGGATTTCGCCGGTGTTGCAAGATCGTCTTTTCAGGCATGCGAAAGGGACGTTGATGGAGCGAGTGACGAGCCAGGAGCTCCGTGTTCAGCGTGACACGGGTCGTTGGCATAACAGCTGGGGTGTAGGTTCCATGTGGCTTTTGGCATTGGTGCTGGCGGCGTCAGGTACGACGCTTTCTTCGGTATCCGCCGAGCCGGTCCTTGTGTACTCCAACACGGGTCCAGACACCTTTTTCCCTCCGGGCCCTGGTCGCCTCATCGGGGACGACTTGTTCCTGGATGCGAGCTGCCAGTGCAATCTTGCGTCCTTTGATTTTCTCGTCGGTGGCGGCGGTTCCGGCAATGGCGAAGGCTACTCTGTGGAGTATGCGCTTTACGACGGCTGTCCCAACAATGGCGGTACGATCATCCCGGGCACGGAAGGCGTCGCCATCTTTGATGATGATGCCGATTACGTCATCGTTCATGAGATGCTCGAGAACAACCAGGCGCTGATCGGTTCACCGGTTTGGCTGGGGGCAGAATTCAGTCGTGCGAATGCGGGCTGGTATGTCGGGGCGATGCCGGAAGTCGGCTTTTCTGCTGACGTCTATGATTTCCCGACGTTCTCCTGTGAAGCCAACTTTGGACCGACGTTGTACGCGGGATTCTACGCCCGCTTGTTCTGCGAACCTCAGGAGGGGGCACAGGTCGACACGCCCGATCCCGATAATGGTTCAGCACTGACCTCGCAGCTTGACGACGTTGTTCTTCGATGGAATGAACTCGGTGCGAACGAAGGTGGAACGGCTATCGCCTGGGAGCCGGAAAACCTCATCACACCCGAGAACTTTGTGGACGGAACCGTTCACCCGGACGAGTCTTTTGCGATCTGGGAAGCGGCCATAGCCAACGGTGAAATTCCCGATCCCACGACACTGGAACTACCGGAACCGGCGCCCATCACGTTTCCACGACAGATTGCCGGCGCCAGCGTTCCGAATGTCACCAGTGATGACATCTTCTGGTACGAAGACAGCGACGACCTTCTGGCCAATGGGTATACGCAGGGGCAACTGAATTTCCTGATGTCCCAGGCCACCAACCAGCTTCTGGGAACACATGGGGACAACTTCGACTTCATCGGGTTCTGGCTGAACTTCCAACCGATCACGCAGTTTGGTGCGGCTTTCTATCAGCCCATTGAGAATGACGTCTCCGGCATCGGCCTGGGGCAATTCAACCAGCGTGCCAACTTCGGGATCGTGGGCGAGAACGTCGAGGGTTGGGTCATGATGTGGAATCAGGCCAACTGGGGCATCAATTCGTCGTTTACTCACCTTGTGCTTGGCCAGGAGTTCGAGCACCGTTTTGCCCTGTTCATTTCGCCCATTTCCGGAAATCGCCCCATGCAGGGGAACAACGGTTCCTGTGGTCGTTCCGCGCACTGGAATTTCCGGGTCGACGGTCAGGGCTCGGGCATGGAGATTGCCGAGTGGGTTGGCAGCAATCCAGCCATTCGTCAGGGTGGTACGTTGAATTTCAACACCGACATTCCGGGCAGCGTTTTCAGTTATCCTGACCTTTACTTGATGGGTTATGTTTCCGGCGCTGAAATGGATGCCAACGCTTCGGAGCTACGCTACATGGACGGCTCCGGCTGCAGCGGCAGTCACTT
>JBMYUM010000493.1:0-2956 GCA_049605375.1 Phycisphaerae bacterium
CCCTTGGCGGCGAAGTACTTGCTAGAGCAAGCAGCCGACGCCGGCTTCAGCGAGAAGACAACGCGACGAGCGTTCAACGAGATCGGAGGACAAACGAGAAAGTCAAGTTTTGATACCGGGTGGCATTGGCACCTTCCAACTCACGAAGTCGGCCAGCAAATTCAAGTTCCGCTCGCTGGTCTTGCTGGGCATCATAGGAGCCAAGTTGCCGAAGATTCCCAGATCGTTGTTACCCCCCTGATGTCCAAGGCGGCGAACACGAACGATGCCGGCCAATCCGGCGAAGGTGACCAACGTGGCGAAGATGGTCCGCTGGCCGAATGGCAGTCAGGGGGCGATTCCGTCAAGCCACACGATAATGGCCAGATAGGGATAGAAGGGCCACCTTCGCGAATGGGCACCTTCGACAAAGGGAGTCAAGCTCTTACCCCTGGCCGGAGTGGCCATCTTGGTGGGCCGGTCTCTATCAACGGCGTCTCGCAATAGGGGGTTCTACCAGGGCCGAATCGATGGATGTCGGTTCGGCCTGGTGTTTCTCCCTGAATCGTAAGTGCCGAGCCAGGCATGGATTGAAGCCGACCGAGATCCGTACTTCGCGTTATCGCGGCGTCGATCATCGGCATAGGTTACAATGGAATCCGATTGCGTGCGGTTTCGCCGGTACGAGACCTTGGTCGTATCTCGCTCTCCGCATGCAACATTCAGATAAGGAACAATCATGGCACGAATCTTCAAGCAACAGCATAGCAAAGTAGATGCAAAGGGTAATCGAGTTACGAAGAAGACTCGCAAGTGGTACGTCGAGTACACGAACGCCGATGGTATCCGTAAGCGTGTACCCGGCTACAGTGACAAACTGGCGACACTGCAACTGGCTGCCGACCTTGAACGGCGGGCGGAGCGCGAAAAAGCAGGGATCATCGATAAGCAGGCCGACCAGATCGCCAGGCCGTTGGCCGACCATGTGAGCGAGTGGTATCAGTCGTTGCTTGATAAGGGCAACACGCAAGAGTACGCACGGATGAGCAAACATCGGGTCGAAGCCACTCTCAAGGGGGGCGGTGCGATCTTCTGGACGGACTTGGATGCCAACAAGGTCAGCGGCTATCTTGCGACGCTTCGTAAGGATGACAATCTGTCGATTGAGACAACCAACCACTATCTTCGCCGTATTAAGCAGTTCGCGCGGTGGATGGTGAAATCCGATCGAGCGCCGAGGAACCCGCTGGACTGTCTTACTCTGCTCAATGCCCAAACAGATCGTCGCCATGACAGGCGGGCCCTATCCGATGACGAATTGTGCGCCTTGTTACGAGCGGCTCGTCATGGCGAAACGCGCCACGCGATGAGTGGAGTAGAGAGGGCGGTGCTCTATCAGCTTGCGGTCGAGACAGGGCTCAGAGCGAATGAGCTTCGTTCCTTGGTTTGGTCAAGCTTCGATGTCGACGGCGATCCACCATCTTTGACGGTCGAAGCTGCGTACAGCAAGAGGCGTCGGGAAGATGTCATCCCATTGCGATCGTCGACGGTTGAGCTACTTCGCGATTGGCGCGAGCAATGTGAGAACGATGCACCGAGTGATCCGATCATTGCGATGCCCAAAGGGCACCATCTGTCGAAGATCATCAAGGCCGACCTTGCCGTCGCGGGAATCGCCTATCGCGACGATGCCGGACGCGTTGCAGATTTTCATGCACTCCGCCACACGTTCGTATCGAATTTGGCTAGGGCGGGCGTGCATCCCAAAGTCGCTCAGCAGCTGGCACGGCATTCGACCATCACGCTGACGATGGACCGGTACTCGCATACCGTCGTCGGCGAACTGTCGGACGCCCTGGACAAGCTTCCCGATCTCTCGAGTTCGCGGCCGGCTCGCGGCGACATGCCGAATGTCGTTGCTGCAACCGGAACGCACGGCCCGACCGAAGCTGCCTCCCGGCCCAATTGCTTACCGACTGGCTTACCGAAAAGCTTACCGAATTGCTTACCGACAGTGTGTTCATCGGAAAGGCCGTTGCCTGCACCGCTTTGCCATGAAGAGGGTGTGAAAAGTGCCGGCGGCGAAGACGGCATCGCGTCGCAAATTCATAGTGAGAAGGATGTAACAGGCCGCGCAGTGTTGAATGATGATGCAACGGGAGTGGATGGGAATCGAACCCACCAGGCGCCGCGTGAACGACGCCTCAACGGCTTTGAAGACCGCGGGACCCACCAGGCGTCCGGACACCCCCTCTTGATCCTGATGTTTACAATACCTGATATTCACAGCATTCGCATGCTCATCCCACAGGGCACGACGATTCTCGCAACATCTGTACGACGTGGCCATTGAGTATGAGGATGGCCGCAGCCGTTACCCGTTATTCCGGTAACCATGTCGGCCACATGATCAAAACTTCCAACGTCGGATTCTCCCCGCCGACGTGCGATCGAGGACCATCGCCAATCGTTGCATCGAATCGATATTGAATCTGTTCACATCAACGCCGATCAGTCGTTGCATCAGGTCAACGATTGTTCGGATGATCCAGTGTATCGTCAATGTCAGGGTGTGTCGCCCAGTCCAATGGGTATCGATCGCCATTCGGCAGAAACAAGGTGGGTTCGTATGCTTGCGATCGAAGGTCGAAGCATGGCACGCAAACGTGCGGACGTCCGCCTTCGATGGTCGGTAAGTGTGGCACCTTCCATTCAGGTTTTGAAGATCGTACCAGGTAACAAGGGGATCAAATGTCGGGCCAGGGCCCGACCTACCACGTCGCCATCTATGTTGGACGCATAAGAGCATGCTTGGATCAAAGATCCAAGCATGGCACCCGTTACGGTGATCATGCCCGCGCCTTATCGTTTCACGATTTGGACTTGGGCATGGCACGCAAGCGTGCGGACGTCCGCCTTCGGTGGTCGGTAAGTGTGGCACCTTCCATTCAGGTTTTGAAGATCGTACCAGGTAACA
>JBMYUM010000494.1:0-2942 GCA_049605375.1 Phycisphaerae bacterium
GCATATCGGGATACGCCGAGAGGTGCGTCGAGATGTATGCGGGCATGTCCGATAGCGCAAGCACGTACGGATCGACGTCGGCGAACGTGACCGCGCCGTCACCATTCATATCGCCGATGGGGCCCACGACGTAACCAAAGAACGCATTTGTGTAATCGCCAAGGATCGCAAACCCGGACCGCTCGTCCGGCGCTACGTCCATTTGCATGACTTCGGAAAGCGAGATGACGGGCGGCCAATCTCCGTCATGACCGAACAGGGCATACATGCGACCCGCGTTTTCGGCATCGATTTCATCCGCGGCGTAGGCACCGATCAGCAAATCGTCGATGCCATCCGTATCGATGTCGCCGCCTCCACCGAGTCCGAAACCGGAGAGGTGGCCATTTCCGATGCCCTGAACAATCACGCCGGTGCTGCCGCCTCCGCCTGAAGCCGGCGACAAAGACTCAAGTGGGATGACCGCGGGCCATGGGTTTGGCCGGCCCCAAACGACATAGACCTCTCCGCCCTCCGAAGTGCCGGCTGGGTCCGCCCAAATCGCCGACACCGCAAAGTCGTCGATACCGTCGTTGTTGAGATCGCCGACATCCGCCACGTGGTGGCCCGAAAGGTCGGCAGCGTTCCGACCGGTCAGCATGACACCATTTGTTCCATTTAACGAAGCGAGCTCCACGCGGCCGGTTTCGCAGATATCAGGTCGTCCGAAGATGAGATAAGTTTCACCTGCAAAGTTCATGCCATCAGGGTCAGCCGGGTAGGCGCCGATCAACAGATCGTCGATGCCGTCCTGATTGACATCGCCTGCCGCTGAGATGGAAAAACCTGATTGATCAAAGGCGCTGATGCCGGCGAAATAGCATCCGAGCGTACCATCTCCACCGTTGGTGGGTTCCAGCTGAGCAAGATCAAACTGCGACGTGGCTATGCTCATTTGACCGAACAGAAGATACGTTCGACCGGCACTGTCATTGTCGCCATCATCGGATGTATGGGCACTGATCAGAACGTCATCAAGCCCATCCTGGTTGACGTCCCCAACAAATTCGACGCGTCGGCCTGTAAACGTCCGTTCGGCAGCGCCGCGAATGGTAAACCCGTTCGCCCCATCGAGCATCTCCGTGATAATGTCGTCACCACCTCGATAGGTATCCGATCCAAACACGACATGGGCGCCACCAATATTGGGAATGCTTTCGTCTTCGACTAATTCATCAACACCAGGCGTACCAACGATGATGTCATCGATGCCATCACCGTTGAAATCACCGCCGCCGGAAACACCGTTGCCGAGACTGTCGCCGCTCTCGCTTCCAATCATGGAGATCGCACGATTGTTGAGGTAGATGTCGCCTGGATACGCGCCTCGCTCACCCAGCACAATATAAGCCGATCCGGGGTCATTCCTTTCAAAGACGGTGAAACCGGGGGCACCTGCAATCAAATCCGCAAGGCCGTCGTTGTTGAAGTCACCGGCAGTGTGTGCCACCATCCCAAGCCTTGCGCCCGGGGCCGGACCTTGGATGCGGAATCCCCGCGTGCCATCAAATGCGGTCGCCATGCTGACGGCATCGAAATAATCAGCGCATTCATCAGGAAGTAAATTATCATCGCAGTCGCGGCTGAAGCCGGATGCGAGATCGCAGCTGTCTGGAACCAGGTTCTGATTGCAATCGGCTTCAGTCAGAAAATACAGATCACAACGATCCCACGTACCGTTGTCGTTGCAATCTTCAGGCGTATTCTGGCATTCATCAGGTATGCCGTTGATATCGCAGTCCGTAGATGGCCCGGAAATCAGATCACACTGGTCCGGTACGAGATTCCGATTGCAATCCAATTCGATTCCGGCGTTGATGTCGCAAATGTCGCCGATACCGTTTCCGTTGCAATCCTCGCATTCGTCCGGAATCCCCATGCCGTCACAGTCTATACTCGTGCCGCTCGCGATATCGCAGGCATCGGCAATGTTGTTTGCGTTGCAGTCGGGCTCGCATTCGTCCGGCCGCGCATTCTTGTTGCAGTCGTTGCTGATACCGTCACCGATGTCGCACTCATCGGGGCGACCATTCTGATTGCAATCTTCGCTGACCATGTTGGCGATGTCACAGGAATCAGCGGTGTTATTTCTGTTACAGTCGGCCTCGCACTCATCGGGGAAGCCGTTTCCGGTACAATCTTCACTCGTACCATCGGCGATGTCGGTTGAATCCGAGATGCCGTTCTTGTTGCAGTCAGCGACCACGAGGATATTGGCGCAAACAAGGTCGACGGGAATGATGTTCTGCTCGACACAGTCGAGTGCGAAGGTGAAA
This sequence comes from Phycisphaerae bacterium, assembly GCA_049605375.1. Lineage (GTDB taxonomy): Bacteria > Planctomycetota > Phycisphaerae > UBA1845 > UBA1845 > JADFOB01. The sequence goes on from JBMYUM010000494.1 coordinate 2,316, forward strand.
TCCGGGCTGATGTCAAAATTCGAGTCGATATCATCGAAGCAAATGCTGAATGGCCCACTTGCGTCGGGCGATGCTTCCAGAATCAAAGTGCCCAGATATGCTGGCTCGTTTTCGTCTTCGACACAATCTTCCGGCAAAAGAACGAATCCGCCATATTGATACTGAGCTGGGTCGGCGTTGAACACCCCGGCAATGATCTCAAGATCACGGAACAGATAGTCGTCCCGACTCTGGTCAATAAATGCACCCGCCGTGGGATCGGGTTCCCTTACCGGCTCCAGTGTTCCTTCGGGGCCGCTGCTGTAGCCTGTCCCATCAATAGCGATGTTGTACAGTTGAAGAGTTTCCGGCCCCCAATTGCGTACGTAAAGTTCAAGTGTCAGCGTTTCCGGGTTGAAGACCGTAATGTCAGATTGGGGGGAGGGCAGTGGTTCGCCGTCAACGGCTGCCACTTCGATCGAGAACTGTATGCCGCACCCCTCAATGATGGACCCGATGCAGCGTCCATCGACACAGCTGTCATTGGTGGTACACATGAAACCGTCGTCGCAGGGCCCCTCCAGGAGATCGTATTCACACATACCGTGATTGCAGCGGTCAATGGTGCAAGCAGAATTGTCATCGCAG
>JBMYUM010000495.1:0-2921 GCA_049605375.1 Phycisphaerae bacterium
TCCACTCGGCGGGTACGTAAAAATGCTCGGCCAGGAAGACTTCGATGACAAAGCCGAAGAGCTGAAATTCAAAGACGACCCGAGCTCTTTCGTCAACAAACCGGTCAGCCACCGAATGGCGATCGTCTCTGCCGGCGTTGTCATGAATATCCTCTTTTCCTTCCTTCTTTTCATGTTCGTGTACATGATCGGAAAGGAAGACCCGGCGCCGCGGATCGCTGTTATTGAACCGGACAGCCCTGCAGAAACCGCCGGCATCATGCCGGGCGACATCGTCACCGCCATGAACGGTCGTGACGTTCTGACGTTCAAAGACATCATGATGAACGTCATGCTCGCGCCGCCCCATGAACCGATCCGATTTGAAATCGAACGAAACGGCGAAGCGATCCCGCCGATCGATGTGCTGCCCGAAAAACGACGCCCGGAAGGCTCGTTCGGTGGAAGTCGTCTCATGGTCGGAATCGGACCGGGAACGACGTCAACCGTCGTCTGGCTACCACCGTTCATCGACCAGGAAGTCGACACGAACCCGCGAATCGGCGACAAGATCGTGGAAGTCGATGGTATCAAAGTCACCGAAGGAAACGTCAATCAGCTCATGCCGCTGCTGGGTCGATCCAAGGGGAATATCGTCGTGGAACGCCCCGATCCGGAGCAGCCGGAAGCACCCGCAGCCCGCGTCAATGTGAATCTGCCGCCACTTCTCGCACTCTATCCGTCCGACCCCGCAGACAAATCAACCGCGAACCTGCTGGGCTTCAGACCACTCATGCGCGTCGCCGCGCTGCAGCGAAACGGTCGCGGTGACATCAGCGGCCTCAAAGAAGGTGACACCATCATCTCGTGGGATGATCAATCCTATCCGGACCTGGCATTCATCAACGCAGCCATCCGGGATCAACCCGAACATGACATCGCCTTCACCGTCCAACGCCCCGATGGTTCCATCCAAACCGGATTCGTGCGACCGAAAGTCCAGAAGAAGGGCCGTGGTACGATTGCCGCCGGCGTCAAACCACTGCACCAGGACGTCATCACCGACGACGGACCGCAGGCCATTTTCGTCGACGTTCGACCAAAGGGACCGGCATCAAACGCTGGCCTGAAAGACGGCGATCGAATTCTCGAAATGAATGGCATCACCAACCCCACGAGCGCCAACGTGAATCGAACGGTCCGGTCGCTCGACAAGAAGCCGATTGAATTCACCGTTCGCGGGGCCGATACCACGGTACGAAGCGTAGTGGTTCAACCCTCCCCGCCGGGCGTCATCGGCGCAAACTACGCACTCATCGCCGAAGACCTTCTGATCGTGGGCGAACCCCTGCTGGAGATCGACGGCAAGCCGACACCGGCGGCCGTGACCATGATCCCTTCCGGCTCGAAGATCGTCCGCGTCGCAGGCAAATCGGTCGATACCTGGACGCAACTGATCAACGTGTTCCAGGAATACGCCGGCCAGACGATCGGCATCACCTTCGTCAATAACCTGGGCGTCGATCAAGAAGCGATGATTCCCATCCCGCATTCCCTGCGGACCAAACTTGGCTTGGGACCGGCCGCACGCATCGTCAGCATCGACGGGCAAAAGACAGTCGAGGTGGAAACCAAACGCGGCACATCAACCGTCGCCGCGTACTATCACCTCGGCACCAAAGCCCTGCTGAAAGAACGCGTGGGCCAGAAAGATGTCCCCGTCACGTTCCGCGCCAACCCGCTGGCAACGCCGGAAACGAAGTACATCACGATCACCGAGGACATGGTTGACCCCTGGCTCGCCCGCGTCTCCTTCAATCCAAACGTGGCGTTGAAAGAAGAAACGACCATCGTCAAAGGCGCAAATGCCCTCGACGCCGTGCGCATCGGAATCAATCAGACAACCTACGTCATTCTGCAGGTGTACCAGACCATCAAACGCATGGTCTATTCAAGAAGCGTCGGTGTGGAGAACATTTCCGGCCCGCTCGGCATCGTTTCGATCGGCGGACAAATCGCACGGCTCGGACTGGTTGACACCCTGTTTTTCATGGCACTGATCTCGGCCAACCTCGCGGTCATCAACTTCCTGCCGCTCCCCATCGTGGACGGCGGGCTGATGGTCTTCCTCATCATCGAGAAGATCAAAGGAAGCCCGGTCAGTCTCCGTGTGCAGGTCGCCACGCAAATGATCGGGCTCGCCTTGATCATCTCCTGCTTCCTGTTCGTGACCTACAACGACGCACTTCGTCTCTGGGGTTCATGACAAACGTCTGGTAACCAGTCATTCTCCGTTCTTCGCATGCAGGGTGGTGAAGCTCCGATAGTACGCTTCGCCACCCGCCGCAAGAGCCGCTCATCCCCCTCCTCAGCACGCCACGCTCCTGAATCGTAAGCTTCAATCCGTAGACTTGTTTCTGCACCTTGCCGCACAAGCGTGGGAAGAGGTGCAGGCCGACGTGTCGTCACGATGGAGCCGTTCGCGATCATCGATCGACACGGAAGTGTCCTAGGGAGAGATGAATCATGTATGACGCGATCCAGGAGTTCAGCGCACTTTTTGCAAACGGCGACCAGGATGAGTGCTTTCCCTTGACCCGGGAGGCCATTACCACCCTCCTGCTGGATCGCGCCCCCGGAAACCTCTGCCAGGACCACGTGGAGAGTCGACGGGCACTTCGCTGGCCCTTCCCTGGAACCGTCCAAATCTGGAAACAAGGTCAAAACGGTGAGGAAGAACTCTTCTTCGCCACCTCGTTGAACCTCAGCCTGGATGGTGTCGGGCTGAAGTCAGAGGACGCCTTCGCACCGGGCGAAGAACTGATCGTTGCCATTCACGAACCGGAATTGAGCTTCCAGGGCGAAGCCATGGTGAGGCACTGCACACCCTGCCAGGACGGCTTCTACCTCGGACTTGAGTTCAAGTTCGACGACGACTAGAC
>JBMYUM010000496.1:0-2915 GCA_049605375.1 Phycisphaerae bacterium
TAGCGCGCAACCTTCAAGAAGCGACGTTCGTCGTCGGCAATCAGAATTGATATGGTCCTGGCCGTGGTGATCTCGATAACGGCCTTCATGATCGCGTTGGCAATGGGACCGATCTCTCCGGCCATGGTCAGCGTCCGGCAGAAATCCAGTAGAAGTGACAGTACGCGGGTCTGTTCGCCTCGCATACGGTAGCTCTGAATCAGCGCCCGTTGACTTTCGGCCAGGCGGCACATGGATCGAACGCGAAGCCCCAATTCGATTTCGTCCAATGGGAAGCTGATGCACTCATCGGCACCGGCTTGGACACAAGCTTCCGCACTGAATTGGCTCTCATCCTGTCGAATGAGGATGATCGGCGTTTCGCTTGTCGCAAAGTCGGCGCGCAGCATACGTGTGATCTGGATGCCATCCATTTTCGGTAGATCGGTGTCCATCAGGATGACATCGGGAATGGTGGACTGAATCTCCGCGAGGGCGGTCGGTCCGTCGAGTGCTTCCCGTATTCGGTAGCCCATGTTCTGCAGTGTGGTTGACACCTGATGACGTCGATCGCGATCGGCTATCACGACTGTCACCGCGTGTTGCGGTCGGTTGTTTTCAGCCGGCGCGACCAGTTGCGGTGTGGTGCGCTCGACGACCGGCGCGTCGAGTTTCCGTTGGGTTGACTCCGACAGCCAAACACAATTTCGTCCGTTGCGTTTGGCATCGTAGAGTGCGTTGTCGGCCTCCTGCAGGACGTGTTCCAGGTCAGGATTGCTACTGACGGCAACGCCGACGCTTACGGTGACCCACGTTGAGATCGGGCTCGACGGGTGGGAGACACCCTTCTTGGAAATTCCGACACGAATGCGTTCTGCCAGATTGGCGGCACCCTTTACGTCGGATTCAGGTGTCAGCACGACGAATTCCTCACCGCCGTAACGGCCGATGAGGTCGGAGCTTCGGCAGACGTTCTTAAGGATCTCCGCGACTTCTCGCAGGCACGCATCGCCGGCCGGATGGCCCAGCGAATCGTTGAACATCTTGAAATAGTCGACGTCGATCATGAGGATGGCGAGCGAGCGGTGATTGCGCTTGGCGATCTTGAACTCTCGTTCGGCCGCCTCTTCCCATGCACGTCGATTCAGCAGGGCGGTCAGCGGGTCGAGTCTCGCCTGCTGCGCCAGCTGTTCATTGGTCTTCTGGAGTTCCTTGGCCAGATTCTCATTGAACATGGTCTTTTCAATGAGTTCGCGTTCCGTTTGACGCAGTCGCAGTTGCACGGATACACGGGCGAGGATCTCATCAATGTGGTAGGGCTTGGTGATGTAGTCGGCGCCGCCTGCGGCGAATGCCTCTTCAATTCGCTGCGTTGGCGATTCGGCGGTCACGAAGATGACCGGTATGGAGCGGGTACGCGGATTCTGCTTCAATGCCCGGCAGGTTTCGATGCCGTCGCGGTCCGGCATCATCATGTCCAGGAGGATCACGCCCGGCTGGAACTGTTCGCTGAGCGATTCGGCTTCCGCGCCGGTGCCGGCCGCCTGGACATCGTAGCCTGCCCGTGTCAGGGTCCGTTCCAGGATGAGCCGATTGGCCTCGACATCGTCCACAATCAGAATACGTTGTGTTTTGCTCATGATGCCAGGGGGCCGGGGGGCTTACTTCTCGATGTTGCGAACCCCGTTTTCCACGAATTACCAATCAGACTCTCAGGACTTGCCGCACTGTTGAATGATCGGCAGACCGCGACTTTCGATGTTCTTCAGAAGGTATTGCGGGGTTCCAAGAATAGACCGATTATCGTGTCGATGATGGCCGATTTTGCCGATCGACGGCATTCGCCCCGGTGATCGCTCGCGGTTATCCTGACGTAGGCAATCCGGGCTGGGGCAAAGGTCCGGGAATGGTCTCGATTTCGAGCTGCGGGTGTTCGGCTGAAGCAGTGAGTTTGGTGGGAGGAATCTCTGATGGTGAATCAGCAGGCATGTCGCCTTGCATCTTTTGCGGGTCTGATGAGTGGGACGTGGTCGCGGCGTGTTCGGTCCTTGCCGCAATTGGCCGGTTTCGGCGCCTCGATCCTGTTCTGCTGTCTGGCGGGATGCCAGGCACCGGATGCCGTCATTCGGTCCGGCGACGAACGCTCTGATGAAAACCCGGAGGGTTCGGGGCTGTCGAAGTATGCGACCGTTCGCTTAACGACGGACCTCGATCAACTGTCCGAGCAGGATCGGGCGATGTTGCCGATTTTGATTGACGCCGCCAAGCACATGAACGAGGCGTTCTGGATTCAGGCTTACGGCGATCGCCGGCAGCTGCTTGCAGGTATGCCCGACGCTGATACGCGAACGTTTGCCGAGATCAACTACGGTCCGTGGGACCGGCTTGAAGACAACGAGCCTTTTATTCCCGGTGTCGGCCCCAAGCCCAAAGGGGCGAACTTCTATCCTCCGGACATGACCGTTGAAGAATTCGAAGCCGCTTGTGCGAATGCGGCCGATGGTGGCGCGCTGCTGAAGAGCCCGTATACGGTGGTGCGTCGTAACAAGGCCGGCGAATTGTATGCCATTCCGTATCACGAGTTCTTCTCACACCAGGTCAAGCCGGCAGCGGCGAAACTGCTTGAGGCTTCGCTGCTGTCATCTGATCCGGGTCTTCAGGTCTACCTGCAGCTGCGTTCCCGTGCCCTTCTCAATGACAGGTATTTTACGAGCGACCTCGCCTGGATGGACATGAAGAAGAATACCATCGACGTGGTCATCGGTCCGATCGAAAACTACGAAGACAGTCTGTTTGGCTATAAGACGGCCTATGAAGCCTACGTGTTGGTTAAAGATCTCGCCTGGAGTGAGCGACTTTCCTACTATGCGAAATTGCTTCCCGACTTGCAGCGTTCGTTGCCGGTCGACGATGCGTACAAGCAGGAATCACCAGGT
>JBMYUM010000497.1:0-2915 GCA_049605375.1 Phycisphaerae bacterium
GACGACAAATGTCATGCTCGTGCTCCGCCGGCTGTGAATATTCGGCACCAGCTTCGTAAGTGTGCCCCATTGCAGGTCACTTGCCACCCAACCATCATAACCAATGTTCTTCGCCTGCTGGAGCACGCGTTCAGCGGCAACGTCTCGTGGCGGTTTCGGGTGATAAACGGCTATCGTCTGCAACCCCCTATCAGCAAATCTCTCGCGGATTCGCTCAATCGCCGGAAGCGACGTTGCACAGTATGGGCATCCGTCAGTCCACCACCGAATGAGCGTTACCTTTCCTGCCAACAACGGTTCACGGTCTCCCGGTAAGTTCAACCACGCCAGGCCATCAATGGAGATCTTCTCACCGACCAGGCCGGAGGGATCCACGTACACAGAACTGCCCCCATCCTTTTCAGGCGGTGTTTTCGAGGAGTCATCTCTTGGTTCAACCGGTTTGTTACATGCTGTCGCCGATGCCAATAACGCGGCACAAGACCATGCCATCAGTCTTACTTTCATTGGCTCTCTTGCTCTCATGCTATTCCTACTGGATCACGACAATCGTTGTACGTTTCGCCGATTCGTCACGGGCACGTAACGCATTCAGGGAAATCTGATTCACGATAGAAAACGAATAGTAACCCTCGTCAGTACTTCTACTACTTTGCAGTACGACTCGCCAGCTTATTGAAAGGAGAACTCATGAATCGCTGTAAAGTACTTATTGTATGTCTGGCCATGACATCGGTGTCGCTTCCCGGTCAGGTCGCCGCCCAAAATTGTTCGTCCCATAGTCGTCCTGTCGATCTCGCGATCTGCCTGGATCAATCCGGGAGCATGGAAAACCTCATCGATTCCGTCCGAGGGCGCATTTGGGACATCGTGACCGATCTTTCCCGTGCCACACCGATGCCACAACTTCGAGTCGCTCTCCTTTCTTTTGGAGGCGAAGAAGCAGCGAGCGATGGGTATATCGTTCGCCATACCGATTTCACGGACGATCTCGACCTGGTTTACGCCAAGCTCATGGCACTCGAAGCTAAGGGAGGTGAGGAGTATGTCGGCTGGGCCCTGGAAACGGCTGTCGAAACTCTGAGTTGGTCGGATGATCTGGACGGGCTGCGTGTGATATTTATTGCGGGAAACGAATCGGCCGACCAGAAAGTTGAGGCGCACGATTTTCGGAAGGCCGCATCCGCCGCATCGGAACGCAATATTCTCATTAACAGCGTTTATGCCGGAAATGCTGAGACCGGTGTGGTGGAGAAGTGGAATGAGATCGCACTGTTCGGAAAAGGCACGTACAACGCCATTGATGTAGCTCGCGGTACGATCCAAATTGACACGCCCCACGATTCCGAACTCGTCGATCTTAACCGAGAGCTGAATGGTACGTATATTCCATATGGCAAGAAGGGAAAAGAAGGTCTCGCTAATCAGATCGCGCAAGACAATAACGCCAGCAAGATGGGTGCTCAATCTTGCGGTAGTCGTGTCGCCGCGAAGGGTTGCGCACTGTACAACGTCGCATCATGGGATCTTGTTGACGCAGTTGCGCAGCCGGATTTTCAACTGGAGAGCCTTGAAACGCTCGATCTTCCCGTTTTCATGCAAACCATGACTGTGGATCAGCGGAAGGCGTATGTGTCCGGTATGCAACAAGTGCGTGAATCGATCAAACGTACCATTGCGGACGTCGACAAGAAGCGTCAGTCCTTCATCCGGGCGGAAAGAGCCAAGCGAGGAGAACGCCAATGCAGCCTGGACGATGCCATGCTGACCAGCCTTCGAGAGCAAGCAACCGCCAAGGGGTTCTCGTTTCCAAAGGTCGCTGAGAAGCCTGCAGCTCCCGTCCCTCCGATGATCGAGGGGCCACAGCTCCCGACCGTTGAGCTAGGGCTACCAGTCCGGGCCAATGTTGCGGGGTTGATGCGTTCACTGCCTGCTCTTGAGTATGCGGTGGGAACCTATCGTTCTCAGCGTCGTCCACTTGCAGACATCCTGGCGCGTCAGACGAACTCGACTGTCAGGATTGCGCTCGGTGATCAGAATTTCGCCTCATCCGATAAGGCAAACACTATTCTGGTTGAACTTCTTGAAGGCGCGGCCTCTGAATTGTCGACGATACGCATCGTCAATGCTGCACCGAAGCCGTTTGTCTACGCTCCAGAGTTCGCATCATCGAATCCCGCAACCGGAGTGACGACTTGTTACAGAATCGGTGGGATCGAATTCGAAGATCGAGCCATGGCCGAACGCGTCCGAGATGACATCCATAAGGCGCTCAAGACATTCGAACAGCGTCATGCCAGTCAATCAGCCAAGCGTGGTCCGGCCACGCTGGTTTCGTCGAAGCTGAAAGAATCTCCCAAGCAAGACGACACTGTCACTTTCTACAGGGACAAGATCAAGATGATCGCGGAGACTGCCGGCGGCTCATACACGACACTTACAAGTGGTTGCTGATTCTCTCAAGGAATCCTAGAAACGAAGCTACGAGGTGCGATGTTGGTCCGCTGTGGCGCTTGCATGGAGTGCCACCGCGGACCTTTTTGCATATTACGCGGAATCAACATGATTCACGAATGCGTTGTCGAGACCATCGCGACTCGCAGTCTCTACTCTGCAGGTGCCACACCTTGGTCAATCGGAAAAGCACGATCGCCCGTACACGGCACTTGCAACCGTCACCACGAGAAGGGCTAAACAAATCAACCCCCAATGGGAAGTGGCCGGTACGCTTACCGGCTTCTCTACGCATGCGTCGAACGTCTGGGCGTTGTTCGCCACGCCCCGTGTGTTCGGGCCCGTCGACTGCCATATAAAATCCTGGCGGGAGTTGCCGCTTCCGACCAACTGAAGAGACATACCCACCGGCGTACTAGAATTCTCGGACACGCCCACGTTCTCAGACATCATACCTGAAG
>JBMYUM010000498.1:0-2911 GCA_049605375.1 Phycisphaerae bacterium
CACTACGGACGCATACTTGTTGAAACCAATGATTTGGATCTTGCAGAGCAGATGCTTTCAGAGGCCTTGCGAAAACTGGAGGCGACTGTCGGTGCTGAGCACAAGTATACGGGTTTGGCGCGATCTCGATTGATCGCCTTGTATGAAGAGACGGGGCGGGAAGACGAGGCCGCTGCGTTGAAGAAGTAAGAACGCGCCCTATTCAAACGGTTCGACCCCGCATCAGCTGCGCGGAGGGGCAGCGATGCGGGGCCAGTTGCTTCCAGAGACACTGGAACGAACCGTAGGTTGTTGAATGTGTATTCGTGATCAGTTGTTACAGGGCAGCGAGCAGGTTGCCTCGTAGGGCTGCAGCTGGAACGCCAGCACAGCCTGCTGGATGTCTGAGAAGTTCACGATGCCGTTGGGCGTGCATGGCGCGAGATCAACGGAGCCGAGGCTTCCTTCATACGTACCCTGAAAGGCTTGCACGACCGGCTGGATGTCGGCAAAGTTTGCGAACCCGTTGTTGTCCACATCGCCATGAGCGTACGTTTTGTCTGAAACCGCCGTTGCGGCGAGGCCGGTTCCCTGAAGATAGGGTTGCACGCTGTAGGTGTAGCCCGGAACAACCTCTTCACCGCGGACCAGCAGGGTTCCCCATTCCGCGGGACTGCGATAGACCGGCTCATCGACCAGCATGGCCACGCCCATTTCGGCCAGATCGCTGTCACCGTCGAGATCGATGAACTTGTTCAGGCATTCTGCGTCGGTCGAGGTCAGAACGAGGGCGATCGGTGCTGACCCGGCTGCCGGCGAAACCTGGATGTACCGTGGACCGATGGCGCTGACGACCGGTGACTGAACGGTGTTGAAGGACACAAAGTGGTCTGACCCATCGAGGTTGATCCATCCAAGGCTTTCGGACCAGATCATGCCGTGAAGGCGACCGGTTTCGAAGTCGACGCGGGCCGGATTGTCGGTCGAGCCGGTGCCGAAGTTAATCCACCCGGCGTTTTCCGACCATGCCATGCCGAAGAGTCGATCGTTTTCTTCGTCGACATTGACACCGAAGTTGGTGTTGTCCGTGTTGCTGTACGGGGCGTTTCCGTTTCCAAGGTTGATCCAGCCGAAGTTCTCGGCCCAGATCTTACCCTCGAGGTGCGTGTTCTTAACGACGACCCCGTCTTCGCCGTTGTTGGCATCCCGCCAGTTCATCCATCCGGCGTTTTCTGACCAGGACCATTTGTTGGTCTCGCTTACGTTCGTCGTATTTTCGCCCATCGCTGATGTCGAGCTCAGTGCGACGGTGGCGAGGATGGTGATCGTAAGGGTATTCATTTCTTGTCTCCTGTTTCGTCTATAACCAATGATTCTCTAGCATTTCGCAGCAGCTATAGGCGATTACGGAGTTTCGTAGTTCATATGGGTTTCCGAACCGGGTGCCCAGATGTCACCGTATCCGTTGTAGTAACCCGTTGAGCTCGAGATAACACCGCCGGAGCTCGAGTAGTATCCGACGTATGAGTTGTCATAGGCCAGGCAATTGCTGATGTTTCCGGCTGACACCGTGACGTAGAATCCGGTGACATTTCCGATGGCCGTCGAGTTTGAAACTGTGAGTGCCCTTGATGCTTCCAGGCCCGATCCCTCGTTCTGAGCGAATGTGCTGTTGGCAACTGAGCAGCCCTCGTCAAGTTCCGCGCCGTTGTCACCGTTGGCTTGTGCTGAGCATCCGATGATGCTGTTCGCATCCTGGCCATTGATACCGTCGAAAGAATTGGATCGAACGACGCAATGAGAGATGGTGCATCCATTCAGTGCCTTGATGCCGTAGTAACTGTTGGCGACGGCGGAGCTGTTCGTGATGAGGCAGCCGTTTCCGATCGAGAATCCGCTCTGGGAGTTGGAACGTGCTGAACATTGCGAGATCGTTGCGCCTTCGTCGGTTTCGATACCGTTCATGGTGTTACCGTAGACGGCACACTCGCTCACGACGGATCCTTTGCCCAGGAGAATTCCGTGTTCCAGGTTGCCTCGTGAACTGCAGCGGCTGACGACGGCGCCATTGAATGCGCGAATGCCAGACTGTCCGTTGCTTCGCACGGAGCAGTCATTAACAGTGCCATCGAAGGATGCACGGATACCATAGGCCATGTTGTTCGCAGCCGTACAATCTTTGATTGCGCCGCCAAGTCCGACAATGATGCCGGAGCCGCCATTCCCTTCAGAGCGAATACGTTCGATCCGGCTGAAGTTCGCGTTTGTCAGATCCACGCCGTGCCCGATGAAGTTCTTGACGATGCCGTTCTTGACTTCGACGTCTGATTCGTCGGAGCTCACCAGGATGCCGGATGGCGATCCGACTTCCAGGTTGCCGTAGACGCCGAAACCGTTCAGATCGAGCGTGACGTTACTGGACACGATCTCGATGCCGTATTGACCGGGGAGTGCCTGGATGTCTTCGCCGAGGTAGTACGAACCGGGTTGATCGATCACGATCGCTGTCAGATTGTCGAAGTCATTACGCAGGACGGTTCGCGGTGAGACATCGTTGAGGTTCTTCATGGATGGACCGATCGGTCCTGCCGGTGGGGTCAGGTCGCCGGCGTTGGCAACTGCGGTGAAGGTCGTAACGGTGATCATGGCGATCGTCATGGTGTTGGTCTTGTTCAACATTGTCTTACTCACTTTCGTGTCTTCGGGACGTTGGTTTCGTCCGGTGTCTCTTGTTTGCCTGCCTCGTTTCGTGCGGGCTTGATGACGCTGCTGCGTCACCTCCGTTACTGGCTTCATCGCAAGCCACGTCGACCATTCACGGAGGATTTGCGAAAAAACTCGAAAGTTCGTTTCGATCTATAAAAATAGGGGTTTTCGAGCCCCCGCTAGTCGCCAGGATCAATTGTTTGACACCAAAATAGAAGTTTTTTTG
>JBMYUM010000499.1:0-214 GCA_049605375.1 Phycisphaerae bacterium
ATCGCCTCTTCCCAGGATTCATCAAGGGTGAGCGCCTCGGCATAGGTTCTTGCTGCGCGGGGGTCTCCGGAAGGTAGACTGGCGTAATAGCATTGTCGTGCAACGTTCAGCGCTTCCGCCCGTTCACCGTAGGCGATGGCGATCTTGGCCGCAATGAGGTAATTGCGTTCATCGGAGGCGTCGCACTGGAGGCTGTGTTGGGCAGCCAGCTGTG
>JBMYUM010000499.1:224-2882 GCA_049605375.1 Phycisphaerae bacterium
CACCGACAACCCAGCGCAGGATGGCAAGCGTGCGGTAAACGCCGGAATACCATCGACTGAACCGGTTGGGGGCGTCGTTCGCGAAACTCACGCCTTCTTCGACGGCTGCTAGCGCCTCGTTGAGACGGCCGTCGGCTGCCAGAGCTTTCGCAAGGACGGAACGATAGTTCGGACGCGGTCGTGGATCGGTAGGCGGTTCCAATCGAACGACCTGCTCAGCGGCTTCAATGGCTTCTTCACCTTTGCCGAGTGCCGTGAAGATGACGGCTGCCAGGTTGTGAACGCGAAGGGCGTTCGGCTGCTGGGGGATGACTTGTCGTATGTCTGCCTCCGCCTGCGCCAGCAGTTCCGGATCGCCTGGAATCCGCTGGAAGTAGAGGTCTTTTCGGAGAAGGGCCCGTTCGTAGAGTGCCTTCCAGTATCCGGGTTCCAGGGCAAGAGCCTCTTCGAGCAGTGATTCAGCCTGTTCGATTTCCCCCCAGTTATTCTCGACTGAAGCCCGTGCGAGCAGGCGTGCCAGGTCGGCGTCACGCTTCTCCTGTTCCGCTAGAATGGCGTTCTGTCGCGCGGAAGCGTACGTGGCGACGCCTGCGATAGCGATAAGGATGGCGGCCGCCGATCCAAGCGTTCGTCGGCGTCGCTTCAATTCGACGATCATTCGATAACCCAGGCTGTCGCCCTTGGCGTAGAGTGCTTCGCCTTTGAGGTATCGATCCAGGTCACGGCCGAGTTCGCCCGCACTTTGGTAACGACGGTCCTTGTTCTTAGCGATCGCGGTCAGAACGATAACTTCCATTCCACCATCGATCGGGCATTTGGATCGTCCTGACCGTCGGCTGGAAACGCTGCTTCGTCGGCTCGTGGACCGTTCATGGACGCCCGAGTTGGCATTCCAGGCCTGGCTGAGCGGACTTGGCTGCGTTTCTGCGATGTGTCGAAGGACGTCGGCCATCCGTCCGGCGACAGGGTAGGGGTACTGTCCGGTCAGAATTTCATAGAGAATAACGCCCAGCGAGTAGACGTCTGTTCGGGTATCGAGTCCGACGCCATCACCGGAGGCTTGCTCCGGTGACATGTAGGGCAGCGTTCCCACGATGTCCTGCGAAATGGTGGCAATGGTCTCTTCAGCGTTTTCAAGGCTCTTGGCCAATCCGAAGTCGAGAACTTTGGGTTCACCGTTTGGATCAACCAGGATGTTTGACGGTTTCAGGTCACGATGGATCACGCCGCGCTGGTGCGCGTACTGCACGGCATCACAGATTTTCTGAAAGAGCCGAATGACCTCTTCGACACTCATTTCATTCTTGCGGACATGATCCCGCAGTTGATCCCCGCGGATGTAGTCCATCACGAAGAACTGCATGCCCTGTTCGGTTTGACCGGAGTCGAAAATCGAAATGATGTTCGGGTGGTCGAGTTGAGCGACGAGTTCGACTTCGCGTTCGAATCGCTTCCTGGCTTTGGGTGTGGCGAAGTTACCATGGAGCAACAGCTTGATGGCGACTTGTCGCTTGGTTGACTTCTGGTGTGCGAGATACACCACGCCCTGACCTCCGCGGTGAAGTTCGCGAAGAATGTCATAGCCGGGGATGTCGATGGATGACGGCTGGACGGTATCGGTTGAGCTGTCCTCAAACTGCTCGAATGCGTCTCGCACGAGCTGATGTTCGAGGCTGATCGACCGGGTATTTTCGTCCGGCGAAGATTGAATGCTCGTATCGTCGTGGGTCATGATTCACCATGGGCTTGGGGCTGGTGCGTTTAACTTTGTACCCAAGTAACAGCGTGCTGCCATTCGCTCGCTTGCGGTTCGTTCGGACTGCCGTGCAACGGTGAGGCGGTCATACGCGAGATATCGACGGCATGTGGCCGCGAAGGCTCTCGATCGCCCGGGCACGCATCATGTAGATGGCACCGACGGAACGGTTCATCAGTTGGGCTACCTGTGTGGCGTCACGTTCTTCCAACTCGTAAAGCTGAATCACTTTCTGATAATCCGCCGGCAAGCGCCCGATCGCGGCTTCCAGCAGGCGACGCGCTTCCCCACGCGCCATGACATGGCTGGGCGTCGCCTCGGCGCCCGCCAGGTGATCGTACAGTTCACTGTATGAATCATCGTCCACGAGTCGGGCGGTTGCCAGCCGGTGCCGTGGGATTCGGCGTTGTCGATTCAGGTGCCTTACCGCGTCGCGGATGTTGTTGTTGGCCATTTTGTTCAGCCATGCGACGAACACCGCGATCCCCGTCGGTTTCAGTTGGCGAATGCATCGAATGGCTTCGCAGTAGGTCACGCCCATGACGTCATCTTCATCAAATGACGAGCGGTACTGGTCCGCAATGGCACCTTTGAGCCCCTGGCGAACCTGGGGCCCGTACGTTCGAAGCAAGGTGGCCAGTGCGTCTCGATCTCCCGCAACGGCTTTGGTTAGGCGTTCTTCGTCCGTCATAAGATACGTGGGATTCCTGACTTACATTTCGATTCGCGACATCCTGCCGAATGTCGTCATCGTACTCAATGGCCGTTCTCGATTCAATTCCACGGCCATTCAAGTCGCGCCATGCCGGAAAGGTGGGAGATCTGCCGGGCCGGGAACTCGGCGCGGCGATCGCGGAGTATGAAAGGCTCTTCGAGATCACTGGGCGCGTTATGTCCTTCGC
>JBMYUM010000500.1:0-2876 GCA_049605375.1 Phycisphaerae bacterium
CGGTTGATCTTGCCTGAGACATGGGTGTCCCAGTCCGTTTGGGTGTCCCAGGTCGTTGGGTGTCCCAGGTCTTTTCCCGTTCGATGGGTGTCTCTATCTGCCTATGGGTGTCCTTATCTGCATCCCTATCTGCCGGTTTCCTCGGTTGATGCTACCTGCCCGCAGGTGCCACAAGAACCGTGGGTGTCCCCATTCGATGGGTGTCCTCAATTGGTGAGTGTCAAAAGTGGGTGTCCTTTATTTTCGGGTAAACATGGGTGTCCTGTATTGGATGCAGTGATTGAGGTGTTAGAATCGGGGGTATGGATGATCGTGGTCATTTGGCAACGGAATGCCGCAATTCCCGATCCATGACGTTTGACCGTCTTTCGATCGAAGACGCGGTTTCCCTGATGAATGCAGAAGATGCGGGTGTGGCGGCGGCTGTAGCTGCTTGTCATGACGACATCGCGCGCGCGATCACTCGGGTTGTTGCCGCCTTTCGCGCGGGAGGCCGACTGCTCTATGTGGGAGCCGGCACAAGTGGTCGACTTGGCGTACTGGATTCGGCCGAATGCCCGCCAACCTTTCTTTCCGATCCACAGATGGTTCAAGGCGTTATTGCCGGTGGTCGCGATGCGATGTTTCGCAGTGTGGAAGGCGCTGAAGACTCCTTCGAGTCTGGGCGTTCGGCGATGATCGAACGACAGCTCTGCGGTGACGACGTTGTGTTTGGCATTGCGACAGGTGGGACGACACCCTTTGTTCACGGTGCGATACAGGCCGGCCGAGACGCGGGTGCATCGACGATTTTCTTTGCGTGTGTTCCGGCGTCTCAGGTCGGCGATGACGCCGACGTGTCCATTCGGGTCCTGACGGGTCCTGAGGTCGTCACCGGAAGCACGCGTCTGAAAGCCGGTACGGCGACCAAGCTGGTCCTTAACATGGTCTCAACGATTTCCATGGTACAGATTGGCAAGGTGTACGAGAACCTGATGGTCGATGTGAACGCCGGCGTGAACGCCAAGCTGACGGATCGCGGCATTCGGATCATCATGTCCGTTGCCGGTTGCGGGCGTGATGATGCTTCCCGCTTGCTTGCATCTGCCGAGGGGCATGTGAAGTCGGCGTTGGTTATGCATTTTCTTGCTATTGGTTTGAATGAAGCGTCCGAACTGCTGGAGCGGAACGGGGGCCAACTTGGTGCGATCATCGGTGATCAGCGCCAATGTACGCAGGGTTGATGAGACTTTCAGGGTTGATCAGATTTTCAGGGATGAGGCGTAGCATGATGAAGGGATGCAGTCGTTTGCGACAGTTCGTGATGGGTTCAATGGCGTCCGTTGGGATTCTCCTGGTGGCGGCCGGTTGCCAGTCCACTGAGAAGGCTCCCGTTCGCAGCGACGGTATCCGAGCGATCTGGGTGACACGGTGGGATTTCAAGACAGAAGACGACGTCAAACGCATCATGCGTGAATCCAAGAACTCCGGATTCAATACCGTCCTTTTTCAAGTTCGCGGAAACGGTACCGTGCAGTATCGGTCGCCCTTTGAACCATGGTCGGTCGAATTCAACGGCCGTGATCCTGGCTTCGATCCGCTGTCCGTTGCCTGCCGTGAAGCCCACAAGCGGGGTTTGTCACTTCATGCATGGGTCAATGTCATGCCGGGTTGGCGTGGCAAGGAGCCACCGACCGACCCACGTCAGCTTTATCGCGCGCGGGCAGACTGGTTCTGGCGCGATGCAAACGGCCATCGGCAGCCGCTCGGTTGGTACAACAGTGTCAATCCGTGCTATCCGGAAGTTCGTCGGTATCTGACCGACGTGATCGGCGACATTGTCGCCCGCTATGAGGTTGATGGCATCCACCTGGATTACATTCGTTTCCCGAATGAGTGGAACGACTCTTACCCGAAGGGCGCTGTGGTGCCCGATTACCCGCGTGATCCGCGAACCATCGACATGTTCCGTCAGGCGACCGGTCAGACGCCCGACTCGGCGCCGGGTGTTTGGAAGCAGTGGCGTGCGGATCAGGTGACACAGCTGGTCCGTCAGATTCGCAGTCGCATCAAGCGAATGGAGCCACAGGTCAAGCTCAGCGCGGCGGTCGGCGCCGTGCCCGATCGTTCACGCGAAGCCTACTTTCAGGATTCCGTTCAGTGGATGCGCGAAAATCTGCTGGATGCCGTTTATCCGATGAACTATGCCGCTGATCTGCCCATGTATGATCAGCAACTCGACATATGGCAGCGGTTGCGTCCGCGGATTCCGGTGGTGATGGGAATCATGTTTGTGGATCGCACGCCTGACCTCGTCAAATCACAGATCGCCTCCACATCGCGGACCGGTGCTCATTTCGCGGCGTTCGCTTACAACGGCCTGTTCGAGCGCCGGGATCTTGCCGGCAAGAAGCTGAATGACGGCAGCAGTGCGTCGCGTGCGGCACTTCGACGTTATGTGCTTCCGATCATCCGCCGTCAGAAGCAGGATGGTTTCCAAATGGCGCAGCGATAGAGACTGGCGGGTTCCCCGATGACGACGCTTGGCATCGATGTCGGTGGAACGTGGCTGCGATGCGTTGCCGTCAAACATGGACGTATCGTTGCACGGGCGCGATGCGCGATGGCTGACAGTGCGTCCGCCATGCTGGATGCGCTGCAACGAATTGTGTTCGACGTCCTGCATGGCTCGGAAACTCGATCGCCACGATCGCCCGTGTGTCTACCGGTGTCGTTAGGCCTATGTGTGCCGGGCATTCTTCATAATTCGCAGTCGCGGCTTGCGCGATGCGTCAATCTTCCCTTTCTAGAAGGTCTTGATCTCCGCTCGCTGTTGCATGAGGCGCTTAGCGGCGTTGCCCGACATGATACGGCTCATGGTTTGGATCATGCCGGGC
>JBMYUM010000501.1:0-2622 GCA_049605375.1 Phycisphaerae bacterium
GGCGGATTCTCTCCGGTTCGTCGTGATGTCTCTGCCTGAGGGAATAGGGAATATCGTCGAAATCGCGATGGTTGCGTTCCAGGTGCTGCCAAGGAATAACTGATGGACTCAATGGACCAGATCAACTCTCCACAGGAGGAAGCAGCGTCGCTCGAGCTTCCCGGCAATCATCCCGGACTTGGTGACCAGGTCTATGTCGATCGCCGACGCATGTTTTTTGAAACGGCGCGGGCCCACCGACTTGCGGGTACGGCTACACCGCCGGTCGCTTATCTGGAGCGTGAGCAATGGCTTTGGCGGTCCATCTATCGTGAACTGAATTCGATGCATGAGTCATCGGCCTGCCGTATCTACCGGGAAGGTAAGTCTGCGCTTGGCCTGTGCGATTCCGTCATTCCCCAACTGCCCGACCTGGAGCAGGTGCTTTTCCGACGCAACGGTGTTCAGCTGGTTCCGGCAGAAGGCCTGTTGCACGGCAAGACCTATTTCCAGCTTTGGGCTGATCGAGTCATGCCCTGTACCCAGTTCCTTCGTCATGATAAGCAGCCGCAGTACACGCCGGAGCCGGACATCATTCATGATGTGATCGGTCACGTTCCCCCTTTGGCAGATACGGAGTACGTATCACTCATTCAGAAGATCGGCCAACTGGCCAAGCGGGCGAATCCGGATCAACTGGAAGAACTCGTGCGATTTTACTGGTTTACGATCGAGTTCGGCTTGCTGATGGAGGACGGTCGGCAGGTGATTCTCGGCGCCGGGATCCTCTCTTCGACGGGTGAGATTGAACATGTTCTTTCCGGAGAGGCGGCGATCGAGCCATTTGATCTGGACCGTGTGCTGGCGACGCCGCTCAACACGACGGACATCCAGGAACGTATTTTCGTAGCTCCAAGTCTTGCCTTTATTCTGGAACAGGCGGAGGCGTTGTCGCGAAGGTGGGATGCTGCACGTTGAAGCAAATTGCTACCTGGACCTGTTCATTCTCATCCCTTCGTTGAATTCGTAGTATCATGCGTCCATGAACGCACACCTTCAAAAGCGAACCTTTGAGATCCTTGAGGCCGCAGATGACGGCGACAGGTTGAGCTACAGTGTTGATCTTGCACTGGCGTCGCTGATCGTGCTGAACGTCCTGGCGGCGATTGTTCAGACTGTTGATCCTGTCTACAAGGCTTATGGCGTCTGGTTCGATGGCTTCGAGCTGATCTCTGTCATCATCTTTTCGCTTGAGTACCTGCTGCGTGTCTGGAGCTGTACGGTTTCGTCGGCATTCGCTGAAACCGTCAAGGGCCGCATTCGATTCATGTTGACCCCCATGGCCATCATTGACCTTCTGGCGATCGTTCCGTTCTTTCTCACAGCTATGTCGTTCGATTTCCGTATGCTGCGTGCCATCCGCATGGTCCGGTTGCTGCGGATTCTCAAAATCGCGCGATATTCAGAGACGTTGCAGCTGTTGGCTCGCGTCATGATCAACCGAAAGAACGAGTTGCTTGTGACAATGTTGGCAGTCACCGTTCTCTTGATCTTTGCTTCAACGCTGATGTATTACGCCGAACGTGATGTGCAACCAGAGCAGTTTTCCAGTATCCCGGCCTCCATGTGGTGGGGCGTCGCAACGCTGACGACGGTGGGATACGGTGATATCTACCCGGTATCTCCTTTGGGCAAGGCGCTCGGGGCGGGCATCGCGGTGTTGGGCATCGGGCTCTTTGCGCTTCCGGCAGGCATTCTTGGTTCAGGATTTGTTGAGGCGATGGAGAAGAAGCATCGTCAGAAGGAAGTCTGTCCACACTGCGGCGAGCACCTTGAATAGCGTCACTTCAAAAGTGTGTTGTTTCTGTAAGACGGACAGTAGTCACGCTATTCGCCGACGTAGTCGTGCCCCTGTTATCGTCGCGGATCCTCCAGCAACAGATAGAGAAGGTTGTCGGTGAATGTGGGTTCTCTGGTCAGGTCCAGGTGGTTCGCGAAGTAGAAGCGGACGCTCGACCAGTGGATCGGCGATTTCAAACGAGGTGTCCAGTCATCTTTCGTGCGTTCGTCGAGCAGGGCGCTCGCACGTGTCACGGTTGCGTCACCCGGCGCGAAACCGGTTGTGGTGATGGAGCCGTCGCGGCGAACCGTAATCTCTGACGCGGTTTTCTCACTGTCACCCGCAACAAGATGTAGATCCAGGCCGTTCGGCATTGGCGCTGGTTGATCCATGGCGGCAAAGAACTGTCGCGTGTAACGCAGAACCTTAGCCTGATGTTCAAGGGCGATCGTTCGCCGCTCCTGATCATCGCGTACTGTCGGCATGAGCCGTCTGAGTGTGTCGGCCTGTTGGGGCGAGGCGAGTCCCCATTGCATGCGTTCCCACAGTGTCGGGTCCAGTAGATTGTCGATCACCTCTCCGTTCTCGAACGTGACGTTCCGGTGCCGTCCACGTGGCAACAACTGATAGAGCGAGGGCATGGTACCCAAGATCGCCGGTTCATATTTGGGGATGATGGGGCCAAGTTCTGATCCGTTGACGAGTTGCCGCAACGCCTTGACGGAACCGGCGCTGGGTGTGCCGACAACTACGACACGCTCTACGTTTTCTGCGCCCGCCCATGTGACTTCGGGCGTGTCACC
>JBMYUM010000501.1:2632-2875 GCA_049605375.1 Phycisphaerae bacterium
ACCGTTGACCGGTAGGGCCGCCGGTCCATATCTAATGTAGTAGCGTGCGATCAAACCGCCCATGGAATGCGCGACCAGATCAAATTTGAAGTCTGCGTTCTCGATGTCGTACCGCTTTTTCAGTTCATCCTGAATGTAGGCTTTCTTATCCAGAATGAATTCGTGCAATCGTCTCGCGTTTTCGACGTTGTTGCGTCGCCAGTCGTAGTCAAACTGGAAGCACGTAAAGTGTTCATTGCCGTA
>JBMYUM010000502.1:0-2856 GCA_049605375.1 Phycisphaerae bacterium
CAGATACCGTCAAGAGAATCGTGTTTCTCGGCAACAGCCGCTCGCAACGACGCAATGTCCTCGTCACGTTCCACGTCGCACACGTGAATCTCACGACCTTCCAGAAGCTTGGATAACGACTCCCGTCGCGCTTCCGAGCGAACACTGTAGATGACCGTCGCGCCTTCCTGCTCAAGCATCTGCGCGACACGGTAGGCGACGCTGCGCTTGTTCGCGACGCCAAGGACCAGAAACGTCTTCCCTTGAAAACCGAGGAAGCTCAACGACCTAACCTTCCGCCATCATGCACACAAAAGTCACACGCAACGCCAAATCACCGTCAACCGTCACCCGCCCGGTGAAGTAATAGGCACCACTCATCTCCTCATCCAGCGTGACATCAATATGAAGCGTCTCACCCGGCTTGACCATCCGCTTGAAACGAGCATCCTGAATTCGAGTCAATACCGGAACACCCTGATCCGTACCATACGAACCCTGCCGATGCGCA
Source organism: Phycisphaerae bacterium (assembly GCA_049605375.1). Classification (GTDB taxonomy): domain Bacteria; phylum Planctomycetota; class Phycisphaerae; order UBA1845; family UBA1845; genus JADFOB01. The sequence continues at coordinate 491 of JBMYUM010000502.1, forward strand.
ATCAGCAACGCGCCCGTCTGAAAGCAGGACTCACAAATGAAAATGCCGGGAAGCACAGGCCGATCAGGATAATGGCCGCGAAAAACATCAAGCGAAGGATCGATGAACCGCTTCGTCACCATCCGATCGTCACTGGATTCAACCACCTCGTCGATCAGGAGAAAAGGGTCACGATGAGGAATAGCATGAAGATCTACAGACATGTGGAACTCGTCTCTGTTGCATTCGCCGATCGACACGAGGCCATGACATCGGCGAAATAGTCATCGTTCTGGAAGCTCGGTCGTGATCGATGAAAACGAACGACCGGACAATGAAACTACGGAGCCGTGGGACTCTCCGCATGCATGAAGCTCTCCACTTCATTGGCGACAATAACGCCGTAATTGATCGTGCCGAGCCAGCCCGACATGATGATGCCCACCGAACCGGCATGGAACAAACCCGGCACCTGCTTCGGCATATCCATACTGACCTTCAAGCCTTCAAACTTCGTGCCGAACGTCGCGCCCGCCGCCTGCTGCGTGTAGTAGTGGAATGTCTTCGGCGTCGAGGCCTCAACATGCTCGATCTTCGAACGAACACCGGGCACGTACTTCTCGACAGAGTCCAATGTCACGTCGATCAACCGCTGCTTCTGAACCTGATACTCCGCCTCACTCAAGTGAGCCCAGTCGCCCCAGTTCGCGTTCGTCGACGACACAATCGCATAACGATCAGAACCCGGACGAATATCAGGATAGTACATCGAGAAGGTGCGACTGCCCGTATCCTCCGCACACAACCGAACGGAATCGAAAGTCTCATCCGTCGACGTAAACAGAAGGTCGCCGACGTAGTCAATCGTCTCGCCCTTGCGCAGACCCATGTACACCTGGCAACTGCTGTTGTTCAAGCGAACCGCTTCGGCCTCTGCCGCATAACCGGCATCAAGATTGTCATAACCGACCAGCTTGCCCAACGTCGTCTTCAGATTCGCATTCGACAAAACGCAACCGCAATTGATCCGCTTGCCATTCGCCTCAACCGCAACCGCGCGGCCATCCTCAAGAACGATGCGGTCCACCTGGACCTGACGCCGCAGATCGACGCCGTTGTCCTGCATGTCCTGCTTCATCAACTTGATAAGCTTGTCCGTGCCGCCTTGGAAAATGAACACGCCCTTGCTCATGAAGTTCGAAAACACGATCCCGTACGAAATGGCCGGGTCGTCAAGTGTCGAGCCGTTGGCATACGCAATAGGCTCCATCAGCAAACGCATGACATCCGAACGACCAGGGAAAAACTTCTCGAATAACTGCGCCGTCGTCATCGACTGATCATCGTAGAAATTCATGCCACGCGCGTAATCGAAGAACGCATCAACGCTCTCCTGCGGCACCTTGAACTTCTCAATCAACAGACGCGTAAAATCGACACGGTCAAACGTAGTGTCCAAACTGAACTGAGGATTCTCAAAACGAATGCTCTTGAGCTGCACGATCGAATCCGCAATCTCCTGCGTCCAGTACTTCCGGCAACTCTTCACCATGCCGACCGGAAAACCGTGCAACGAAATGTCAAAAATGTGACCACGCGGACGACGGAACCATGTCGCCATCCCGCCGAAGTTGTAGTGCTGCTCCAACATCAACACCGAACGACCGGCCTTCGCCAGGTAATTCGCCGCCGTCATGCCGGCCAGCCCCGAACCGATGACAATCACATCATAATAGTCGGACGAGCCGCGGAGACGATCCGCACCACGCTCAACACGTGGCGAAGAACCCGTCTGAAAACCGGATGAGTGATTCACGCCGTTGCTGCCGTTTTGACGACCAGGACTGGATTCAGAATACGGTGTGTCGGAAGACATAGGGTAACGTCATCTTGTCGCAAACTAACTCAAACAATCATGCAAGCCCCACCCCGCAGGGAAAGGCAACGCCCGTAAACGGGTCAGGACGGAACGGTGTACAGATTCGCGATCGTAATTCCGCTCAGCATCGCTCCTATGATACCGAGAAAACCCTGATCCGTCCCGCATACGTAGAGATTCTCAACCGGGGTTAAGCCATCCCGCCGTTTTCGAGGGCTCCCGTAAACCGCCCCCGCCAGGTGACCGGTGTATCGCTTGATCGTCTTGGGCGTGAACATGTCCGTCGTCACCACGCGGAGTTCGTCGGGGTCGAGGCCGAAGGACATCGCGGCCTCTTCCGGGTCGGGTCTGATGCCTCCGTGCACGATCGCCCGGACGGGCGCTTCCTGCGTCGACTCCCAGTCACTCCTCGCGACCGCGAACGCGAGTCGTCCGTCGACCTTGGTGAACCGGTCCCATGAATCGAGCACGCCGTCCCGCCATCCGAGGCTGGTGTCGTCGTCATCGA
>JBMYUM010000503.1:0-2854 GCA_049605375.1 Phycisphaerae bacterium
TGACGCAAACCGGTCGACCTGCCATCGTGCTGAGAAATGATCAGGATCTTGGGCACCACTGGCTGCGAATCAAGATCGACGGCGTGAACGCCAACTCGCAGGCTATCGGGGCGCAGATCACCGCGAAAATCGGAGATCAGACCTTGCGACGTCAAGTCATGCCGACACGCAGTTATTTTTGCCAGTCAGAAATACCTGTCGTCGTTGGACTCGGACAAGCAACCATGGTGGACGAACTCGAAGTGAGGTTCCCTGACGGGCATACCGTCAAAGTGGCCAACATCTCCAAGGACCGAACCGTTCACATCAATCCGGATGGGATGCTGCGATAGTCCCCCTTCCGGGAACGGTGAGAACAGCATCCAGCAGAGATTGCGTATAGGGATGTTTCGGGCTTGTCAGCACCGAAGCACAATCACCCGACTCAACAATCTGTCCATCCTTCATCACGGCAACGCGATCGCTGATACGACGCATCACAGCAAGATCATGCGTCACGAAGAGGTACGACAGCCCTCGTTCGTTGCCCAATTCACCTAGAAGATCCAAGACCTTGGCTTGAACGGAAAGGTCAAGCGCGCTGACCGGCTCATCGCAGATCACCAGCTCCGGTTCGATCACGAGGGCACGTGCAATACAGGCACGTTGCCGTTGACCACCGGAAAGTTGAAGAGGAAACCGGGCAGCCTGATCGGAAGAAAGATCAACGCGTTCCAGGATGCCCATCACCTCACGTCGTCGTTCCGCACGAGTCTTGTTCGTGAGCAGTCGCAGTGGTTCCTCGACACTCGCAAAGATCGAGAGCTTGGGATTCAACGAACCCACGGTATCCTGGAAGATCATCTGAACTTGCCTGCGATACCGACGGAGCGAATCACCACGAAGCGCGGAGACATCGGCACCCAGGAATTCAACGCGTCCCGATGCGATTGGCGCAAGTTGTACAATAGCGCGCCCGGTGCTCGACTTTCCCGATCCGCTCTCCCCGACCAGCGCAAGCGTCTCACCCCTGGCAATCTGAAAACTGACACCGTCTACGGCATGCTTCGCGCCATACGAGACGACGAGATCGGTGACATCGAGGAGCAGATCCGACACGTGGTTACCCCCCCAAGGTGATGAGTCGATTGCGAAGCACACGACGATGCGGGCTATCGTCTGGCAATGCTTCAATCGCCTGCCTCAGGACCGTAATCGCTCGACCAAGGTCGCCCTGCAACGCGAGGAGCTCAGCACGCGCCTGAAGCACCGCGGACGCTCCCGGCGCCACGGCCTCAGCACGTGACACCAGTGTGTCAGCCTCCTTCAAATCATCGCCTTCACGGCGCTCCAGCAGCAGCATGGCCGCTTCCAGCAGCAGACGCGGGTCGGTCGCGGAAATAGCAATCGCTCGACGATAGCGTTCAAGCGCCGCATCGGGTTCGTCGCGCAGAACGAGCGTGATTGCAAACTGGTGATGCCATAAGGCATCTTGAGCAAAGAGATGATCCACAGATTGCTGGTAAGAAAAAGCCTCGTCGAGCAGGCCCACGTTTCGCAACTGATCGATATAGGCAAGTTGTGCGTTCAAGTCTTGTGGAGCGTTACGGGCCGCCGTTCGGGCCAATTCCAGTCGACCTGATTCCTGCTGCAGAAGACCGCTGCGGGCCGCCTCCAGAATGGCAACTGTCTTTGGTGCATCGGGCACTTGCATGTCAGCAATCTGGAGATGGTGAACCGCTTCCGGATATCGCCGCAACGCATAAAGAGCATTGCCGAGGACACGATGGGCATCGGTGAAACCGGGGTCGATCTCTGTGGCCTTCAGAAGGTACGGAATGCCTTGGGCGATGACTTCCGGATCGTCGCTGCTCGATACCAGCCATCGGCCAAAAGCGTAGTTGGCGCCGATCGCTTCCGGAAAATCGCGAAGGGCCGAAGCGTAAAGCGTACCGTTGTGCTGCCATTCGCTGTTACGAATCAGAGTTCGTAAGGACATGCCGGCGAGGCAGACCAAGACGACGGTCCAACCGAATCGGGATGCCAGAAAATCCTTGGCATAGGACGCGAGCAACACGGACGCGAAAATGGAGGGCAGATACCAGAGCCGCTCAGCAAAAAACACCTGAATCAACACGAGGGAATTTGATGTCGGGAAATACGACAACACGATAGCCAGCGTAAAAAATGCTGGCGACCGATCTCCCCGACGCCATGCGCGAATCGAGAGGATGATCAGGCTTGCTGTCACCAGCAGGCCCAACAGCACGAAAGGATTTGCGGGTGATGTTGCCAGTCGAACGCCGTTGATGGAATAGTTGACCGAGAGCACGGCCGGCCAGAACATCTTGTACCAATACATGCCCCAGAGTTGAAAAACACCAAGCACATGTTGCCAGAGTGGTGAGTCGACGATCATGTTCACCGTCTTGGTCGTGGTCGGCTTCTGAAAGAGGTTCCCTTCCAGTGCGTTCACGCGTAACAGGAAATAGGCAGCAACGGGAATGGCGAGGTACCAGACTCGGGTGATCGTGCCAACCAATCGGCGAACCAGTTCGCCGAACGATCTTGTGTCTCGTTGTGAAAGCAGAATGTCGATCAACGGGAGCATGAAAACAACGGAAAGACCATTTTCCTTCGCACCGAGCGCCAGGAAAGCAAGTAGCAAGGCCCCTGTTCGCCGCATGACAATTGTACTGTTAGGCTGCGCAGGGTTCACAGACCGCAGGCTCGCGGCGTGCAACAGAACAGCTGCGAGCATACAGGTTGACGCAATCAGGTCAGCCCGTCCGACGATGTTGTTAAGGACACCCGTATGGACGGGCATCACGGCAAAGAACGCACCACCGAGGAACCCGGTCGCGACATCCGCGCC
>JBMYUM010000504.1:0-2853 GCA_049605375.1 Phycisphaerae bacterium
CAAGACATCCCACCAGCGCCACCATTGCAATACTCGTGGCGGAAAGACCTGGTCTGCCGCTGCCTATCATGACCATCTTGATTCTCCTCGCTAATCGACTGGCTCGTCCTGACATGACCCCGATACCCGACGCGGGCACGGAGTGACTTGTTGTTCCTAATACGACTTTCGCATGCAGCAACGCTTCTGCATAAGCCCGACGTTGCTGCGGAAACAGCCACGTCACCCAAGCGTCACAACTAAACTCGGCTTCCTCTTCCAAACGACGTCTGACCCACCAAACGATGGGATGCCACCAGTAGATGACCGAGACGAATAATTCCATGCGACGCATCCAGTAGTCGCGACGACGGACATGTGCCAACTCGTGGCACACAATCGCCTGGCGACCGTCGGCATCCAATTGCGCCCAAAGCTCAGCCGGAAGAATCAGCTGCAAAGGTCCGGCACACCAGATCATGGGGCCGAACGAACTCGGCATCATCTTCACAACCGGCGGTTGAGCCAAACCCATCTGATCAGACAACTGCCGGACCAGCGCCTTCGTCGCCCTGTCAGCAGGATAAGCAGACCGCAAGCGACGGCGCACCAGGAGCACCTGAATGAAATACCAACAAAGAAGAAGGAAACTGCCCACAGCCCAAAGCATGGTGGGAATACGTGGCCAGTTCAGAAGCGTCATCACGACCTGTCGTACCGGCGCCAGCCAATCGGACGCCGTGGCCCAGATAGACGATGCCCCGGTGATATAAAAATACTGGGAGATCGACTGCACCACGCTGAAAACCGGCAACCACCAAGCCGTTTGATCCTCTTGTACGGATACTTGAACCGACGGACCACCAGTGCCGCCCAACGCTTGCACGCCACTCGGCATCAGCGGCTCGGCATTCGTTGGCATCCCGACAGGTAGTGGGGCGCTGACCGTTACCGTAGCGTCGCTATCAATTCCTTCCGGCAGAGCCGTCCCCTCGTCCGGCCGCATGGAAGCGACACCACCTGCTTCGCTCAGGCTCGGACCACGATCAACCGGCGGACGATCCGATCGTTCCGCAACGCGTTGACCTGGTGAACGTCCACCTGAGGTCGGGGACGCATCACCAACGTGCTTGGCTGCCTCGGTCGGCGCATCCCCCATCGGCGTTACAGCCTCATGGGAGATACCGAACGACGACTGACTGCTCTCACGTGCCATTCCCGTCGCAGGCTCGACGTCGCACTCCGCATCGATCGGCGGCTCTACCGCATGCATTGCCGGGACGAGCCTTTCCGGCACCACATACTCAGGCAAAGCCGCCGCCGATGAGGAGAGAGAATCTTCGAGCAATTGCGTAACAGCTGCGACGCGCGAATCGACAGACTTCAATGAGTCGAGGACAGATAGTCGTTCCGTAGAACGCGGAATGGCACCATCGACATGAGAAACGTCAACCGATGCATCAACTTGACCGGCATCATTCGGGCGAACCGTCGCCACCGCGTCGATCGATGCATCAGGCCTCGAGACAAGCTTGATCGCCGGCTCGGCATCGATACCGGATAAGTCCGATTGACTTGCCAGCGCCGGTGATGTCGTTTCATTGTCGAAACGAAGAACCGGGGAATCCGGCAGGACAAATCCCAAGACGGTCCAGGCCAGGACCAGCGCCCACAAAGCGTGACGTGTCGTCGCTCGACATTTTGTCATGCGAATAGCGAAGTGAACCAGCACGGTCATGGGAACCATGAGCAGTGCACCACGCCAAAGATTGTCGAGCATCGCATCCAACATGTGCGTTTCCGTCATACGCTTCGTTCAAATCGGCAATGACACCGATGTCCGCAACGTCAATGTGTTCCGACTATGAGTACTTAAGAACCGGGTTCGTCGTCGTCCGACAAATCCTCGATCAATCGATGAAGTTCATGGATTTCGTCCGACGACAATTTGCGCTGACGCACCAACTGCAAGACGAGCGGGCCCGTTGCACCATCGTACAACTGCGTCACAAGCGTCGAGATGCGGGAACGCCTGATCTGATCACGCGTCACCTTCGGGCGGTAAACATACGCCACACCCGATTTGTCACTCGCCACGTAGCCCTTCTGCTCCAGCCGCGTCAGAAACGTCAACACGGTCGTGTAGGCCAACTGGCGCCCCTTGCCCTCCAAATGACCAAGGACTTCGCGCACCGTCGACGCGCCACCGTCCCAAAGGGCATTTAGCACTTCGAGCTCTGCATCACCCAATTCGTATTGCTTCTGCGGCATGCTTTATTCAACCCAAAAACAGCGACATCGGCACAGTCGTCGATACCATCGAGAATCGCCCAGAAGCGACCCCGCCGAACAACCTACTACACCCGTCGTTGCAATCCTACTACATACGTCGGAGATGTCAAGGAATTGCTGAAGTACGCGACAAAATCAGACACGCAAGCCAAAATCAATCGGATCAGTCTTGTCGTACCCCTTCTCGCGCGATTGGACGCGGTGAAATCGCCATCCGAACACCCTGAGGACCAAAAAACCGGCCTATCAAGTGAGGCTGTAGGCGAATGAACCGGAGCGTAACAAACCCCGACCGGCCGTCAGGATTCCGGATAGACCAGTTCACCGCATTCGGGGCACCGGGGTGATTCTTCGATGGATGAGTCTCGATCCGCCTGATCGTGCCCCCGAAGGTCGTAGCCGCAACCCAGGCAAATCGGAACGCCATGTCGACGGAGTGTTTCACGCAACGAACGCTGAAGCGGTTTGCGAAAGCCGAAGTTGTACATCACACTCAAGCCGATCAGCACCCCCACCAACTGCATGATCGGCTGCATGAAACCCACCAGGCCCAAACGTCCTCCCAGCCATCGCCCAAGAATG
>JBMYUM010000505.1:0-2848 GCA_049605375.1 Phycisphaerae bacterium
CCTTCCTTGTTGTCGACGACATGCTTGATGATTGTCCGCGACGTTCCAATCTTGGTCTGGGGGGACGGATCACCGCCGCGAATGCGGACGACCTGAGGTCTCAGTTCGTCTTTCTGCTCCTTGTAGGTGAGAATGAGCAAGTGGTCGACCGCCAGATGTTCGTGCAGTGTATCAGCGAGGTCTTCCAGGAACTCGTCGACCGGCTTGTTTCCGCCGATCATCTCGGCCACCTTGTATATGACATTCCAGGCCGCGACGGCGTCGGCTGTCTCCGGTGGTTGCAGAATGACGCTTTCTTCTGAGCCGTTGATGGCGGAAAGGATGGAGCTTCCACCGGCCCCACCACTCATGTCGAGGTCGACGAGGTCCCGGATGGCGGCATTGCCGGGATAAGCCCCGGAAGCGGCTTCGCCGCTGAAAACCATGAGACTGGTCCCGACCTTGATCTGATCACCGTGTTTGATGGGCGTCGGGTTGACGATGCGCTGGCCATTCAGGAACGTCCCGTTTGAGCTCTTCAAATCGACCAGAATCCACGCCCCGTTTTGGGGGCGAATTTCGGCATGGTGGCGCGACGCGCTGTAGTCAGACAACTGAATATGGTCGGTCTGCCGGCCTATGATGGCAGGCTCATCCGGCGTCTGATAAGTGCGCCCCTTATCCGGGCCTTGAAGGACGTGTAGCGTAGGCACGACCAGATTCCCCGCGACAAACCAGAGTCCAATCCACTTCAACCAAGCCAATTCGACCAACTAACGACGTGCCATTCAGACGTTTCCAACCCACGCCACGACTTGGCAGTCAGGAACTGAAGACGGCTGTTGCAGTTACATTGATCCCAATCACAAAATGCGACCCCTGTCGGAGCCATGAGGGACCATCGTTGGTCTATAACGAAACCGGCACACATGCGCGATAAAGAACGTGACTTTCCCCCGATGGATCGTAGACCTGGCCCTAGTCCATGTCAACGCGTGTTCCCCTGTGCAACACACGGGCGATACGGCACGCGTGCCCCCGATCCGGGGAGACTATGGGACGATCGCTTCGAAATTCAGCGGGCGACCGGAGTCATTGTATCGTATCCTTCTATTGATCAATTGTATGAACTCGAAGGGAGCATGGACGTTGGTGAGCAAACAGCGAAACAGCGAATATGCGCGCCTGGTCAAAAAAATGGCACCTCGGCGCTCCGAGGAGCCAGATCCGGAGGAGGGACTGGACGCGCTGATCACGCAATTCCAGCAGAAGCGGGAATTGAATGAACAGGTGGTAGAGGAGCAGAAGACTGATCCGATTCAAAAACTGCGCGAGACGCTGATCAATGAGTACATTCCGACGTTCATCCATCTGACCGAGAAATACGGTCAGTCAGGAATCGCGATGGAAATGGATGCGTCGAACCTTCTGCAAGGTGGTCGCGAGCTGAAATTCAGCTTTTCCATCGGCGGTTACCGCCATGAACTCCTCGGGACGGCAACCTCAGAAGCGATCGCCTTCCATGAAACGCGGTTCAACCCCGATCACGATGGTGAACTGGCGAGCGGGCCGCTCCTGCGCCTGAGAAGGCTCAACGTCCATTCCTTCCGCCAGTTCATTTGTAACCAGCTCTCGTCACTCGTCCGGCACGCCATGCGTCGGATGTAAAAAAATCAGGCAGCCACCACGTGGGTGACATGCCTGATCCATTTCCTATCCACCATCTAATTGAGCAGTTCGGGCGACTCAGCCGGCAAGGAAACCATCCGCCAACTGAACCAGCTCCTTCACGTGGCTCACACTGCTGTCGAACATGCCACGCTCTTTCTCATCGAACTCGACTTCAATCACTTTTTCAACACCGGTTGCCCCCAACATACAGGGTACACCCACGTAGTATCCACCGACGCCATATTCACTGTCACAGTATGCGGCACACGGGAGAATACGATGCTTGTCTTTGACGATCGCCTCGACCATCTGAATGGTGCCGGCAGCCGGTGCGTAGTACGCACTCGTGCCCATCAATTTGACGATTTCACCACCGCCGACTTTCGCACGATCGATGATCGCATCAAGCTTCGATTCTGAGATCAACTGCGTGACAGGAATACCGGCAACCGAGGTGTACCGCTTCAACGGGACCATGTCGTCACCATGCCCACCCATCAACAAGGCGGTGATGTCCTCCACGCTGCAGCCCAACTCCATGGCAATGAAGGTGCGGTAGCGTGCGATGTCCAGGCATCCGGCCTGTCCAACGACACGGTTGGTCGGGAAGCCACTCTTCTTCCAGGCCGTGTAGACCATCGCATCGAGCGGATTGGAGACGACGATCAGGACGCAGTTCGGCGCGACCTCGGCAATTTTCTCAGTCACCGAACCGACAATCTTGACGTTCGTCTGCACCAGATCGTCACGGCTCATGCCCGGCTTCCGCGGCAAACCCGCCGTCACGACAACGACATCGCTGTCTGCCGCTTCTGCGTAGTCGGCCGTTCCGACAATACGACAGTCAAAACGATCGACCGGACCGCATTGCAGAAGATCAAGCGCTTTGCCGGCCGTCTTATCTGCGGCATCAGGAATATCAATCAGTACAATGTCACCCAGCTCTTTGGTCGCGGCCCAGAATGCACAGCTCGCCCCGACATTTCCTGCTCCAATGATCGAAATCTTCGCACGTTTCATCAGTCAAAATCCCTTCCACGCCTATGGGTTGTTCCTGAATGACAGGAAACGACTGGCTGCCCACTTCGCAGCAGTACGCCCGGCCGTAGCGCCGAAGGCGGTTCGAAGAATGGAGGACACGATTCGCGAGCGCGCGGTCAAGGTTCTCGACTCTTTGCCGGTCGGAGAGGAGTTCGAT
>JBMYUM010000506.1:0-2840 GCA_049605375.1 Phycisphaerae bacterium
TCACCTGCTGGCTCGGCGCCGATTCCAGCGGATCCGCTGGGCAGCTCTCGACTTTCTGATTGATGCAGAGAATCGAAATCGACGGCGCATTCTGATGGAGGAGTGGTTGTTGCTGCTCCTTCGGTGCCTTGCGGTGCTGGCTATAGCGGCCATTATCTCGCGACCGTTCCTTCAGCCGGGCGGCCTTGCATCTGCTTTATCCGGTGTTCGTCAAACTGAGCGCGTCTTTATCCTTGACGATTCCTACAGCATGGCATTCCAGCTCGAGGAGCGCACCCGTTTTGATCGAGCAAAGTTGGGTGTTCGACGACTGATCGAGACCATACGTCGCGATACGCCCGATGACACGGTATCGATTCTTCGTATGACAAACATGGACTCTCCGGTGGAAGCGGGGACGTTCCTGAATGACGCGCAAACAGGTGAGATTTTTGAGCGTCTGGCCGCGCTTCAGGTATCCAACAAGACGATCGATGTCGAGCAAGTCGTCGAAGCTGCGGCTGACTATCTGGCCCAGACGGAATCGGTGCTTGGTGCCACCGTTTACTTTGTCAGTGACTTTCAGCAGCAGGACTGGCTGCGAACCGGTGCGGCCGGGACGCAAAGTGGCGGTGTTTTCGACAAGCTGGCCGAATGGGGTGAAGACCGGGCGTTGAAGATTGTCTGTGTGAATGTTGCAGAAGAAGACGCGCCGAATGCGGCGATTTCGGAGTTGCAATTGACGTCGGGCCAACCGGTTGCCGGTGCGTCGGGCGAAATGGAGATAACTGTTGCCAACAACAGCGCTGATGCGCTGGAAGCGGTTCGAATTGAACGTCGCCTTGATAATCGAACGTTGGAACCCGAGGCCGTTGAGAGTGTTTCTCCGCGGATGACGGCGGGTGTGACATCGACGATCAATTTTTCGACAGCCGGTATGCAATCACTCCGTGTCGCGCTTCCAGATGATCGTCTGGCGTTGGACGACGTACGCTATCTTGTCGCTGACGTTGCGTCTGCCATTCGCGTCCTCGTCGTCAATGGTGAGCCGGGCAACGATATCCTGACAGACGAGACGACATTGCTTGCGACCGCGCTTCGTCCCGAAGGCGAGATTTTTTCCGGACATGAAGTCATCGTTGTCGATGAGGCGCAGTTGGAGGAAGAGACACTAAGCCGTTTTCATGTGATCGTGCTGGCGAATGTCTACCGCGTGAGCGATGCTGCTGTTGAAGCCATTGAGCGGTTTGCGCGCAACGGCGGTGGTGTGGCATTTTTCCTGGGTGATCAGGTGGATGCTGAGGTTTACAACAACGGTTGGTATCGTGGCGGCGAAGGGGTCTTCCCATTCGCGTTGTCGGAGGTGGTTCAGGCGCAGGACGCCTTCCGCTGGGTGATCGAAGATCGCCTGCATCCGATGACGAAAGGCGTTGCCCGCAACGGTGATCCACTTGGCGTGGGGCGGATTCCATTTTCCAATTTCTTCTCGATTGCCGATGTCGAAGACCTGGTGGCAGGAGCCGCAGAAGGTGAGTTAACAAGTTCGCCAACGACGGTTGTTGCTCGATTCAACGATGATGACGGTTCGCCTGCGATTACGGAAACCCGATTCGGAGAAGGCCGTGTGATGGTCGTCACGACGGCGATCGACAAAGAGTGGGGGCTTTGGCCCGATCATCCCGCCTATCTCCCTATGGTCAGCGAGATGATTCGTTTCCTTGCGCAAGGGGATGGCGGAACAGCTGGTGTGTTGATTGGTCAACCGCTTGAAATCGCGATCGATCCGGCGGTTCATGAGCGTGATGCGCTGCTGCGAACGCCGTCATTTCCGACGGAACGTGAGTACGCGCTAACGGCGGTTGCTGACGAAGATGGCGATGGCTTCAGTTTTCGTTGGGACCAAACCAACGAAGCTGGCGTCTACGAGTTTGTTCTCTCCTTGGTCGATGGTGGCGATGAGCCTCGGCGCGTCGCGGTCAACGCGGACCCGCGTGAGAGTTCATTGGAATCCTGTGATCAGTCCAGCTTGACGCAGGCAGCCGGAAGCGTACCGATCGATTACGTCGACGGTTTGGACGAGTTGTCCGGGCAGGCTAATGAGGGGCGAACGGAGTTGTGGCGCATCTTCCTGGTTGTCGCTACGCTCTTGTTGATGACCGAGCAGTTCCTGGCCTGGCGTTGGGGCGGTGGGCTGTTTACCGCTACCGGTTAGGCAACGGCTTTCCTCGACGAATTACTCGAGGATAAGAAAGGAGAGTCCGGTCTGTGATACCGGCAGTCATAGAACAAGCTCTGATCAGTGCAACACTAGGCGCCTCATCGCGTGATGAGGAGGCGTTCGTGCACGAACTTCGCAATCTGCCGGAGGGATGGCTGGGGCTTGCCGGTTTGTTGTTGATCGCCGGGCTTTGCTGGGCCGTCATTTGGATGTATCGCCGCGAAGGCCGAATGGGGGCATCGCCGGGTACGCGTCTTTTTCTCGGCGTTGTCCGGTCACTCGTCCTGGTTCTTCTGGCGGTCATCCTGCTGGAACCTGTTCGGGTCCGCATTCTTCGCCGTTGGATCGATTCGTATACGATTGTCCTTGTCGACGACTCGTCCAGTATGGGGTTGGCCGATCGCTATCGCAATTCAGAAACGGCGTCACAGGCTGCAACGTTGACGTCGTCAACGCAGGGTGAGCCGGTCTCTCGGCAGAGCCTTGTTCAAAGCCTGCTTGATGCGGACGAAGGGAAGTTTCTGGCTGACCTTGCGGAGAACAATCGCGTCAAAGTCTATCGCTTCAGTGACACGCCTGAGCATGTGGCAACGATTCGCGCGCGACGTGAGCAGAAGCAATCCTCCACGGGCGACGATGCTGG
>JBMYUM010000507.1:0-2829 GCA_049605375.1 Phycisphaerae bacterium
CGTGATTCGTCTGGGGTCGGTTCGCCGGACATGTCCCACTGGTTCCTGACCCAGTCATAGCGTTCCTGGATCGCAGTCGTCAAAGCCACGAGCGACTCGGTGTCTCCGGAGAGCCGGTCCGCAGCCCGACCGATGGCTTTGACGCGCCCCGAGAATTTTCCAAGCCAATCCACCATATCCGCTGGAATGCGGGAGGGCGGGGGCATCAATTGGCGCGCCAGTTCCTGCTCTGGGGATTGCTGAAACAGATTCAGGCCGTCCAATCCGATTTTGCCGGGCCGATTGGCTTTCTTTCGCTTGTTCTCCGGCGTTTGCGCTTCTTCGCCCGACAGCAGTTGGATACGGTTGGGCTGCATGGCGGATGCCTGCTTCTTCGGTGGCGTGGATTTTTCCGGCTTTACCACAGGCTTGTTTTCACGAGGCTTGTTTTCACGAGGCTTGTTTTCACGCGCGGATTGTTCGTTTTCGGTTGAAGAAGGCGAATTCCGGTCGGTCTCGGTTGCCTTACCGGCGGGTGGCTGTTCCGTTTTCAACGGGGCAACCTTCGTTTCTGGTTCGGTTTCGGGCTTTTTGTCCGTTGCAGGCCGGGCCTCCACAGGGGGCGTGTTCTTTGGCTTGCTTGGACGCCGGAGCACAATCCGTCGTGTTGACATGGGAGGCTTGGCCTCCGATTCGGCATGGGCCAGCTGCTGATCGTCGTCTTTTCGATAGTCGCGACCGGCCGTGGCCTGCGATTCCTGCGGTTGCAGGGGGACCGGTTCGACCGGCATTTCGATGATCTCGCTTCCTTTGATTTCGTTGTTTGAAGCGAGTGTGAAGTATTCCGTTACAGGTCCGAGGGTTTGGTATCCCTTGTCTTCGGCCCACGTCTTGATGGCTTTGCAGGCGGGTACGAGCCGCGTGTCGTCAGCCCGAATGAACTGGACCGCGGTGGTTGCTTTGACGGTGTCGCGGAAGAAGGGCGAAATGGGAGCATGATCGGCATCGGTCAGCAAACCGACTCTGACCGGCTGTCGCGTTCGGGTCGAAGCGGAAGGGTCTGCCAGGTAGTGCACCAGAAAGCGCCCTTCCAGGTTGTGCTTGCGAGCATATAGCCGGATCTCGTCCAATTTCTGCCCAATGGTCCAGTAGGGGCCTGCGTGCTTCAAGTAGATGAGATTGCCTTCCGGCGTATCGCCGAGGCTGATGTTGGCGGCGGTGCTCGTCGACGTTGCGTCGGCAGCCGGTTCGTCCTGCGCATGGGTGAGGGACGGCACCTGAAGCACCATGGCCATGAATACGATGGCCAACAGCGCCTGGTACCATCGATGGCAGATTTCATGAGTCGTTGTGATCATACTTGCCTCTCCACGGTTTAAACCCCTGTGCCCCGTCCATGGTTGCAATCCAGTCGGTTTCCTCCGGTACGGTCGGCATGATAGCGGGTGGTGCCGATTACGGGTACCGTGGCGTCTCTCTATGTGGATTGATGGGATGCCGGACACGCCGTGATGGTGCGGTTCGCCTCCGGAGCTTCTTTGACGATGATCAGGACAGGACACGAATAGCCATGAGCGAACCAAAGCTGACGGACGATGCAAGTACGACGATAGCCGATTTGAAGCATGTCATGCAGGCTTTTGTCGAGGCGCGCGAGTGGCAGCCGTTCCACGATCCGAAGAATCTGTCGATGTCGTTGTCCATCGAAGCAGCGGAGCTGCTGGAGCACTTTCAGTGGCTGCGTACTGACGAGCTGAAGGCGATTGCCGGCGATGAGGCAAAAATGCAGGCGATTCGCGAGGAGGTTGCTGACGTGGCGGCCTACCTCGTTTCCTTTGCCACCACGATGGGCATCGATCTTGCCTCAGCGTTTCGCGATAAAATGCAGAAGAATGCGTTGAAGTACCCGGAAGCGGAATTCAAAGGGCGTTCAGGGCAGCGGTAGGTCGGTCTCACTGCCCGCGGATCGATTACATCGCATCGTCTTCAGGATCGCCCGACTGCTTGATGGCCTCTCGACGGATCGTTGCAACAACGGCGTGCCACAAGTCGGTTACATCCTTCAATTCGTATTGAAGAATGTCGGCAATCAAAACGTGGTCACCCGATTCCAGCGCACTTTTTAGCTGCAGCAACACCTCTTTGGGACGACCCATGGCATCGAGGAACGATACCTCCTGGACCATCATGCCTTCGATGTTCAGTTCAAGCATGGCGATGGACTTGCCCACCGCTTCGTGCACCTGTTGCCAGACCTGGACGCAGGCGCCAAGCGTGCTCATGCCTTCGTTTGTACGCCCGTCCGTCAGCTGCTCGGCGACCTGCTTGTAGTGTTCTTCCAGCGCGGTCAGCATTTCCGCCGCCTGAGACATGGCATCAGAAACAAGTTGACCGGGTAGCCCCGTGAACAATTCAAGCTTCTGAAGATTGTCGATCGGCTTGCTCAGTTCGGCTGCTATGTTGTCGGCCTGCAGCTCTTCGCCGTTGCATCTGACGGCGATCACGATTCTGCCCGGGTCGCAGACTTCCTGCTGGAGTTGGCGAACCGACTGCTCAATCGTGCCGAAGAGTTGGGGGGCTGGTTCGATCTGCTGGTCATCGATGAAGATTTGCACGGGAGGCTCCCATTTTCTCAGATGCTTTGTTGTCCGGTCGATTCCGTTCGCGAGGTCCGGCGCATGATGCTGAGCGACCTTCGCTGGAGCGTACCACGCTGTCAATTCTGCTGCTATTCACGCGGTGCCTGGGTGAACGGTGGCGGTACACCCCAGTCACCGAGAGCGCTGACCATGTCGCTGATGCCTAGAGGGCGGGGAAGAGCGAACATTTCGCCGTATTTCACCCCGATGG
>JBMYUM010000508.1:0-2828 GCA_049605375.1 Phycisphaerae bacterium
CGTTGGAGCCGCCGGCGATCCCGAGCCGGTCCGGCCGTGTGTAGCCCGAATCGATCAGCCAGTCGGCCGCCGCGATGAAATCGTCGAACACATTTTGTTTGCGCTCCAGCATGCCAGCCTCGTGCCACTCCTGCCCGTACTCGCCACCGCCGCGCAGGTTTGGTTGCGCGAATACGCCGCCCATCTCCATCCATACCAGCCAGGGGACACTGAAACGTGGCGTAATCGGAATATTGAACCCACCGTACCCGTACATGTACGTCGGATTGTCACCGTCACGACGAATGCCCTTCAGGTGAATAAGAAAAATGGGCACGCGCGTCTGGTCTTTTGTCCAGCATTCAAGCTGTCGAATCTGGAAATCATACGGATCGAACTTCATGTTCGGCTGCTTGAACATGGTGCTCTTGCCCGACGAAACGTCGTAGCGAAAAATCGTCCCCGGATCGGTGAATCCGACCACCTTGTAGAATGTCTCTGGATCACTTCGCTTGCCGCCGAGACCTGAAACGCTGCTCAACTCAGGAACATCGAGTTTGCCGAGTCGGTTCCCATCCAAACCAAACATCTTGACCACACTCGCTGCGTTCGAGAGGTACGTCGCAAGGAATCGATCGCCGACGACCGAGACAGAACGAAGCGTGTCGCGTGACGCTGGAATGATCTCCTTCCAATTCGCGCGATCAGGCTTGGTGATGTCGATACCAATGACACGTCCCTTGGGCGCCTCATCGTCAGTGCGGAACCAGAACATCGTTTCGCTGTTGTCGATGAAACTGTAGCTGGCCTTGAATTCGGGAATGAGCTCGACAATCTTGCTGTCCGGTCGGGCGAGATCCTTGAAGAAAATCAGGTTGTTGCGTTCCGTGCCCAATCGGACATTGATAATCAGATAGCGACCGTCGTCGGTCACATACCCGTTGAAACCCCACTTCTTCTTGTCGGGGCGTTCATAGATCAGATCGTCCTTCGACTGCGCGTCACCAATCCGGTGATAGTAGAGCTTGTTGTAGTAATTGACGTCTTCAAACTTGCCGCCCGCCTTGGGCTCGCTGTAACGACTGTAATAAAACCCCTTGCCGTCACGCGACCAGGAGGCACCGGAAAACTTGATCCACTTCAGGTGGTCCTCGAGATCTTTACCCGTCGCAATATCGCGAACGCGCCACGACTGCCAGTCCGAGCCATCTTCGGACAGGCCATACGCCAAATATTTGCCATCCTCACTGACCGCCGTACCCGATAGAGAAATGGTACCGTCTTCCGACAACTTATTCGGGTCGAGCAGCGCCCTCATTTCGCCATCAAGCGAGTCCATCGTGTAAAGGACGGAGTGATTCTGAAGGCCATCATTCAGATAGATGAAGTAACGGCCACCCTTCTTCCACGGAACGCTATACCGCTGATAGTTCCACAGTTCGGCAAGACGGTCACGAATACGGCCGCGCTCCGGAATACTCTCAAGGTACGCATTCGTAACGCGGTTCTGCGCATCGACCCACTTCTTCGTATCAGCGGAGTCCAGGTCTTCCAACCAACGATACGGGTCCGGAACTTTGACACCGTGGTACTCGTCTACATGATCAACCTTGCGAGTCTTGGGATACTGGTACGCCCCGCCGGCCTCTGCCCTTGCCTCTGATAGCAAGAGAAGCCCTCCCCCGATGGCGAAAATGGAAAGTACAAGAATGCGTGAGTACACGCAGCACGCCCGCTGATGACAACGTGCCGCAAGATCTCGCCGGATGATCATGGATCGACTCCTGGTAGACGGAAAACTGGTGAAGACCTGCATCGCACCCGTCTGACGATGAACGGTCCCGCGCAAATTGGGACAAACAGGCTCTTCGACACAAGCCAAACCTGCATTGTTGCGTTGCCCAGACGGATCGACAAGGAGCGTCAGTCGACCACCTGTTAAAAGGTGTCGGAACGCGCCGGTCGGAGGCAGGCCGCGCTTGACATGACCCGCTTGCGAACATAGCGTTTTGCGAGTCTGTGTACACTGTGACGTGACGAGAATAGGAAGGCTTCCAGCAATGTCGAATCGTACATTTTCTGACAGAATCTCGGTTTTTGCGGCTGTGATTTGCGCATGCTTCGTGATGGCAACAACCGGCCAGGCCGATGATGCTGCCGCCAAGAAAGCAGCAACTCCCAAAGCAGCGCCGGCCAAGCGCCCCACCATGGATGACAATCCAACGGTGAACAGCGGCCGTGGCGAACCTTCCCTGGACGGTATGCACACGCCGGCTGCATGGATCTACATCGATCGCCATGAGGGCGAATTCGTTGAAGAGAACGGTCGCCCGCAGATCCAATGGGTCATTTACGAGCCGGCGACCCGCAATCCCACTTTCCGCGTTGACGCTGTCGCCGAGTTACTCGGCCAGCCGGATGAATTCCGTTGCGTATTCAGCACATTCGAATCATTCGACGGCACCAGCGTTCTCTACACGATCCAAAGCAAGAAAGGCAAAGGCTCATTCAAGAGCGGAACCGAGTATTCACTGTTGGAACCGGGCTCCGGGTTTGAAGTGATGGATCGTAAGACCGAAAAGAAAGTTGAACGCATTCCGCTCCTCTCGCCAGGAGTGTACCGCATCGTGGCAAGCGTGAAGAACTCGAGCACCAAGAAAGAAGCACTCGCAATCTCTCACTTTACCGTCGGTAGCGAATAGCCTTCGCCCAACGGATAGCGCCAATAAAAAAAAAGGACGCTCGGCAACAGCCGTGCGTCCTTTTTTGCTTTCGTAGAAATTCAAAATGACCGCCTGCGGTGCGGCCTAGTCGAATTCAAGATCATCATCCATCACGATCGCTGATCC
>JBMYUM010000509.1:0-2826 GCA_049605375.1 Phycisphaerae bacterium
CCCGACCTACCTACGGACAACGATGGGTCCTAACCAACATGCTTGGATCGGAGATCCAAGCATGGCACCCAAGGTTGAAGGCATGGGCGTGGCACGCGGCGGGATTTGCAGGTTTCCCATTGGCCGTTGTTGTTTAGCGGTTGCGGAGGGACTTTCGTCCGTTACGCATCGCGTCGTCTCGGATGAGATCGCTGCGCTCGCCCTCTCCGTTGTCCAGCACGTCGTTGTCCACCGTGTCATTTGACGGTTGCGGCGCGGACGGCAGATCGGCGAGGACCTGTCCGTTGACGTCAACGCCCTGTCCACGCAGGTTTGAACCCGCATAGGCCGTCGCCGAATCTGCACCACTGTAAGCGATATGCTTGACGGCCACGCCGACCAGCGGTGCTGACTCACTGCAAATCGGGACCGGGAATCCGAGGTTGGCGAACTCGTAGTCTTCGATGCACTGCTCATCATCACGTTCGCAGCAGAAGCCGGCCTGGCACTGTTCGGAATAGATGCCGTCAATGCGTGCCTTGCCTTTGTCCGTGCCCAACTGGCTGATGATGAAGTTGTTGATGTCGCTGAAGTTGCTCAGAAGTACCTGATCCCAGCATGAGACACAGCGTTCGGTGCCCGAGAAGAAGTCCTCGTTCTGGTTCCAGATATCGACATCTGCTTTGACGGTGATTGGTCCGTCGTTGTTTTGACGAAGATCCTGGACCATCGGCAGGAGTGACAGGTCGGTGTCAATCATGGCCGACACTCCGTTACCACCGAAAGGAACGGAGCCTGACGCGAAGAAATCAAGCAGGAGCGTGTTGTAGTTCGCCGCGTACTGGAAGCCGTCGAAATCAAGTTGTCCTGGAATCTCGGTTGCACTGCAGCACGTACCCGCATCGTCGCGATCAAGGCAGTCGAAGAGCGGCGAGCCATGGCCAAAGCATGGTGCTCCCGCGTAAGCGATCGCCTGGTACTCCCACGCGTCATGATCGGCGTAGTGCACGATGGTGGCGATACCTTCGAGGTGATCCCATTTGATTTCGGCGCCTTCGTTGTCGACGGCCCACGCGATCGCGTAGCCGCGAAGATAGCGACCGCCGTTGGCTGATTCGGGATCCGGTCGACCGGGGCCTTCGGGTCCGTTATCAAGTCCGATGAACGGCGGGATGCCGTTGGATGGTGATGCGGCCATCGAGTAGTACATGGACTGATTGGCGGTCAGGGTCGTGGTCCAGTTGTACTTGTTCCATCCGGCGTGCGCACGTTCCACGACGATGGGCGGATCGCCGGCAAGAAGTTCATCCAGATCATCATCACCGTTGACGAAGAGGAAGTGAACATCTACATATTCGTTGAAGTCATTGGTTACGGAGAGAATGGTGTCCTGTGTAAGCTGGAATCCGCCGCCCGGCACAGGCTCCCACTTCAGTTCGATGTTGGGGAATGCCAGAAGGCTTCCCTTGGTCGAGGCGTCGGCGCGGCGCGGCGGATCAACGGTGACCGTCGAGGTGCATGTCTGCACGTTACCGCAATCGTCTTCGGCACTGAAGGTGACGGTTGTGGTTCCAGCGGCAAAACCGCACGGCGGTGCATCGTTTGAAAGTGTCAGGTCGCTGTCGCAGTTGTCGGTCGCCTGGAACTCGTTGAACCAGTCTTCGATGAGGATTCCAACGTTTCCACAAACGCTGTCACCTCGATCCAAAACAAGTGGTTCCGGGCACATGACTTCGGGCAGTATGTTGTCCTGCACGTCAACGGTGACCTGGCACACGTCGGATTCATTCCCGCAGCAGTCTTCGAATTTGAAATCAAAAGTGGCGTCTGCCGGGCAATCTGCCAATTCATCAACGCTGACGTCGCAGATGAGCCCATAGTCGGCCTCGGCATTTGGATCGGCCCCGACACCGTCAATGGTAAGCCCCCAGCTCGCAAGGGATCCAGTATCCGCTGCCGCGTTATCTGAGACAGTAAGCGTCCAGTCGCCGGCGGAATCCAAACCGTCAAACGCGGCGAGAAGTTCGCGCGGGATGAAGGTACCTGACGTCTCGCCATCGACACATGGGATGGCGTCAATCGACGTTGACGCGGCGTCATCAAACGTTGCGACGAGGTTGTCGACATCGCAAGCGCAACATCCGTCGGCGTCACATCCGAGTGCTGGATCTCCCAGTCGTTGAATGACGGTTATGGTGGTTCCGGCATGTTCAAGTGTGATGCACAGGTCGCCAACCCAGGTATGTGTCACTTGGATACCGAGACGCACATCGGCAATCTGGAATGACTCGGTGACGTTCAAGACGCGCGTGAGTCCGCTTGCATCGTCATCGGGAATGGCCGTACCGGGGGTCTCGTTGACCGTGACCGACTGCATGATACCGGGAATCTGTTGGTTACAAGAAACGTTTACTGAACTCAGGTTGTTGCCGACGAAGCCCGTACCGTCGAACCATCCATCGGGGCCGTCGCAGCACGCGTCGGTGCCTGTGGCGGTAAAGGTGAACGATGCCTCGCATGCTTCGTCGAGTTCGGCGATCATGGTGCTTGCTTCACACGCAATGGTCGGCGGCGTTGAATCGGTGACGCTGATCATCTGCGACTGGTCTTCGCTGTTGTCGCAATCGTCTTCGTAGGTCCAGACTCGTTCGATCTGTGTCGTGTTTCCGCAGCCCGCAGTCTCGACGTCCTGGAAGGAGAATTCCGCACCGGGACAATCGCCGGTGACCGGTGTCGGCATGCCTGTTGCGCTCGGATCGGTATCCGCAGGGCATTCCAACATCGCGTCATCAGGTAGAACGAAGCTAATGTCGCACTGGATGGGTTCGTCTTCGATGCATTCGCCGT
>JBMYUM010000510.1:0-2792 GCA_049605375.1 Phycisphaerae bacterium
GCGAAGTTCACGCACGGAGTCTTCCGTGAAGTTCGGAATGCTCTTGCCGTTGTACAGCTTCAACTTCTGCATGAGCGTGAGCCCTGGCTTCTTGGGCTCATCAAGCCGTGTCAGCGCTGCCCACATCGCCGCCGTCTCAATCGTGTGCGGCGCGATATGAATGCCACGAATGCGTTCGTTGTTGAAATCCTTCTCGTAAATGGCAACTTCATCATCAAGACGCGTGTTGTAGGGCACGTCGATCTTGATGGTTCGATCACGAAACGCCTCCATCAGCTCATTCGACTGAAGCTTCTTGTATTCCGGTTCGTTGGTGTGACCGACAATCACTTCGTCAATGTGCGTCTGCGCGAACTTCTTCGGCTTGATCACATGTTCCTGCGATGCACCAAGAAGGTCATAGAGGAATGCGACGTCGAGCTTGAGCACCTCGATAAACTCGACCATGCCGCGGTTGGCGACGTTCAACTCGCCGTCGAAGTTGAAGGCTCGTGGATCACTGTCGGAGCCATACTCGGCGATCTTTCGATAGTTGATGTCGCCGGTCAGTTCGGTCGAATCCTGATTCTTTTCATCTTTGGGCTGGAAGGTTCCGATGCCGACCCGGTCCTTTTCACTCAGAATAAGACGCCGGACACGCACGTGTCGAATCACCTTTCGCCAGTCTCCGTCGTACTTCAGCAACAGGTCGTCGAACATCTTGCGGCAGAACGGATCAAGCGCACCATCCACACGAATGCGCTGATTTTCGTCCTGGGCTTCGTTGATACGGGCAAGCACCGAGTTCCTGGCCTCGACCGGGATCAACTTCAGAGGCTCCTCATGCATCGGGCAGGGATAGACGGTCGGGGTCCCATCCTCGTCATCAACGTGCCACGAAAACGTATACAAGGCGCCTTCATCGGTGCGGGAGTATTGCTCGAGCCCCTTTTTGAGCAGTCGCGCGATGGTGCTCTTTGCCGAACCCACCGGTCCGTGAAGCAGGAGAATACGACGTTCCGTTCCGTATTGATGCGCTGCCGACTTGAAGAAGTCGACGAGGTTCATCAAGGGACGATCCAGGCCGTAGATGGCGTCGGCACCATCGTCGATCGGGTCGCTGAAGAAGTGGTAACGCACCATCTCTTCGCGCATCCACGTATAGCGCTCGTGCCCAAAGCTCATGATCATGTCGTAGACACGTTGAAACGCGTTACGCGCAATGGCCGGACGCGCCGTCACAAGTTCGAGGTAATCTTCGAACGACCCTTCCCAATGCTGTTCGCGAAACCGCTCAGGACTGAGGTTTTCCTGAACCAACGATAGGATTTCAGATGCGCTTGCCATCGGTTCTATCTCCTGCAACCCGAACTCAACATGCGGCAACCTGCTGCTGCACCGCCTGTGAACCGGACATCCCTGTTTGCTTTGCAAAGACCAGCGTGCTTCTGAAAAGCCGCTGCTTGATGCCGTTGTAGACTACAACTTGATGAGCCGGATCGCTCGCAAAAAAAAATCGAACAACACACGGCTACAATTTCATGCATCATCAGCATGACGGCCTTCATTCCGCCGCTCTGTCATCGAACACGTCGTTCCTGGACGAAGCCGACTGTCACCCCGCCCACGTTACGAGCACGCAGCGGAAGACGACGTTCGTCTTTTCACGTTCGCCATCAGGCGTTTGCCGTTGTTCAATCGACGTGCATCAATTGCGAACGAATGTGACGTAACACGTCGCTCGCCCCTATCACATCGACCCTTTCTCTCTCGTCGCAGCACTGAAAACACAGCCTCGCGCGGGATAGACATCACAACCGCTGTACCCCCAAAGTCACAACGCACCCCAGAATCAGCAGCCAGGGCCCGCGTAACATTACCTAGAAATCCACAACCGCAGGATCGTAATCAGCGACATGGACATGCAATCAACGACCAAGCCCAGAAAACGTGCGGCTCTTTTGCTTCAGACCACCGCTTCAACGCATCACCACAGCACGGTAGCGAAGGCCACCATTCCGAGTCGATTCGGATGAAACTGGAATATCGACATGCCAGGTCGGTCAGCTTGCAACCGAAGATTCGAAACGTGGTTGCTGCAAGGACTGGGGAGATTCTGAAACGTCCCTTGTTCAGCGACCGTCTGATCCTAGGCCGCCAACAAGTCGTAAGTCAACGAGAGATATTTTCGTAACTTGCTGTAAATTCGTAGCTAACGTCAGGGTTGGGATCAAAGCGCGGCGTACGGAAATTCTTGGCTACGCGCCCGCATTTGCGCCAGCGAAATGCTGAGAAAATGCGCGCGCCTGACTTTCCGGATCATCGTGTGCAGTCACGGCTGTACACACGCACAAACAGTCCGCACCGGCCTGCATGACATCGCCCGCGCGCGCCGCATCGATGCCGCCAATGGCAACCAGCGGTAAACTCATGTTCTTACGAACGTTGGACAACGTCTCGATGCCGGCAACAAATGAACGAGGCTTGGTCGACGTGGCATACATGGGACCGATCGCCACGTAGTCGACGCCGGACTGCGCCGCGGCACGCGCCTGTTCGAGGTTGTGCGTACTGACGCCGATGACCATATCCGGTCCTACCAGACGTCGTACGGTTGTGACGGCGATGTCATCCTGCCCGACATGGACGCCGTCGGCGCCACTGGCCATCGCGACATCACATCGATCATTGATGACCGAAATCGCTCCTCCGGCTCGACAAATGGCCACAAACTCAGACGCACGTTCGAGAAGTTCCTGGTCGGACAGGTCCTTCTCCCGCAGTTGCAGGCACGTCGCGCCCCCGCGAATGGC
>JBMYUM010000511.1:0-2772 GCA_049605375.1 Phycisphaerae bacterium
GCCGACTCTACTTTGCCGACTCTACTTTGCCGACTCTACTTTGCCGACTCTACTTGGCCGACTCTACTTGGCACGTTCGACGTATTCACCCGTGCGGGTATCAACACGAATCGCCTCGCCTGGTTCGATGAACGGGGGAACGCGTACCTTGATGCCCGTTTCAAGAATCGCTTCCTTGAGCTGATTGGTCGCGGTGGCACCTTTCACCACCGGCGGCGTATCCGTCACCGTCAAGACAACGACCATGGGGGCCTCGAATGAGATCATGTTTCCATCATAAAGCTGACAGGAAACTTTCTCGTTTGGTTTGAGCCACTTGATTGCGTCACCAACGATGTCGGCCGCGACGGGGATCTGGTCATAGGATTCCAGATCCATGACGACGTAGTCTTCGCCATCCTGGTAGAGGTACTCATAGTCCTTCGATTCGACGAATGGCACTTCGATGCGCTCGTCGACGGTGAATCGGACGTCGGAAATGGTACCGGTTTTCACGTTCTTCAGCTTGGCCTGCATGTAGCTGCGCTTGTTGCCCTTCGCAACGTGATGCACCTCGTGAACAACCGACAGGTTGCCCTCGTAGATGATGGTCTTTCCCTTGCGAAGATCGATCGCCTTAATCATAACAGCCCAGCTCCGAACCCTTGTA
This sequence comes from Phycisphaerae bacterium, assembly GCA_049605375.1. GTDB lineage: Bacteria > Planctomycetota > Phycisphaerae > UBA1845 > UBA1845 > JADFOB01. The sequence continues at coordinate 650 of JBMYUM010000511.1, forward strand.
GGCAGAGCAAATCATCAACGACTCGACGTAGAGTCTGTATTTGCCCTCAATTCGCGGCAGATGTTCCCAAAAGCCCCGCCAGACGTCAAGCGTGACGTGGTTTCTAGAGCCGATAACATCCGACGATATCGTGGTTTGTGTCATGATTGGAAACTTCTAGAATGGGTGGCTATGGCAAGGTCTCGTCGCAAGTCTGTGCAGAAATACCATGATCGCGTGGCAGGACGCTACGATGACAGCTACGACGATCTCTTCTGGCAGTGGCACGATGCACTGACATGGGATCTCATCCGTGGTCATCTCCCGCGCGATGCCAACGCACACACGCTTGATCTCGGCTGTGGCACGGGTAAATGGGGGGGCAAGCTTGCCAAGAGCGGCTACGACGTCACCGGCGTCGACATCTCCCCCAAGATGCTGGACAAGACGCGGGAGAAGTGGCTGCCCTACATGGGGGGAAAAGATCCCGTCCTGGTCCAGGCAGATCTTTGCTCCATGCCAACCTTACCGGACCGGACATACGCTCTGGCGTTGGCGATGGGGGACCCCATCGGCTGCACGGCCTCTCCACCGACGGCGCTGCGCGAAATTCGTCGTGTTCTAACGGATGACGGCATCCTGGTTGCGTCATTCGACAACCGTCTTTCCGCCATGGAATTCCATCTTGATGCGGATGGTCCGGAAGGCCTGGCCGAGTTGCTGAAAAATGGAAAGACGCATTGGCTGACCCGCGATCAGGACGAGCAGTTTCCCATCTATACGTACGCGCCGACCGAATTGCGTCGCATGCTTGAGCAAGCAGGCTACGTCGTGAAGGAAATGGTGGGACGAACGGTGCTTCCGATGAGGCATCATCGCCATAGACTCGAAGATCCGCAGGCACGTCGACTGCTGACGAAACTGGAGAAGACGCTCAGCCGTGATCCGCATGCCATGGGGCGGGCCTCGCATATTCATGTGGTCTGTCAGCCGCGAGCGTAAACGCCCCCATAACAACTCAGGCTACTCACGAAACATGGCAAAGACAGCCGTGACATGGTGGGGAAGCAACTTGCAACGTGAGATCGTTCACGACATAATAGAGAAAAGCTGGCCAACGGGCCGGGAAGCGACAGATTTTCGATTCCTCAACCGGATTGCTGATGGGAACCACACTACACGCACTTCACGAACTGCAAGAAATCGAAACCCAACTTGCGACCATTCGCCGACGCCGCGAAAGCAAAGTCAAGCGGGTGGACAACCTCAAACGGCAAGTTGCGACCGCAGAAGAGAAAATCGAGACGCACCGTCGCACCGTTCGTCAGAAACAGATGCGGCAGGACGAATTGTCGCTGGAAGTGGCTACGTACGAGCAGGCGCTGGAAAACCAGAAGGACGCACTCGGAAAAGCCAAGTCCAACAAGACCTACGCCGAAATTCTGACCGCCATCAATACAACCAAGGCAGACAATTCCAAGCTGGAGAGCGGTGTGCTCCAGCTGATGGAAGAGATCCAGGTTCTCAACGGCGAAGGCAAGGTATTCGAAGAGGAGTTGGGGCAACTCAAGACGAAAGTGGCCAGCGCGGAAGATCAGCTCGCCCAGTATGACGAATCAACACGCGAACAACGAGAGAAGCTCGAAGCAAGCCGAGCCCGTTGCGCCGAGCACATTCCGGCCAGCGCACTCTCCATGTTCTCCCGTGTCGCGTCGCGTCATGACGGTGAGGCTATGGCACTCGTTTTCAAAGTCCATCCCAAACGGGATGAATACGTCTGTGCCGGCTGCAACATGAAAGTGACGCTTGAGGTGGTGAATACGCTCCACAAGTCAGAAGAAATGCAGTTGTGTCACAGTTGCGGGCGCGTGCTGTATCTTGAGACCGACGCCTGATCGATTGGCGGTCGCAACCCTGCCAATTTTCCACAGAGCCGGCGCTATCCGTCCGCTCGTCGTCCATCTTTCTGTTGTCTATCTTTCAGTCGTCGATCCCATGGGCATCCGGGCATCTCCGCCCAGTCGATTCCGATCGAATTTCATCGTTCAAGAAACTGGAAGGAGATACCGATGGCTGGGTGGAATATGAAGTTGGCGCAACAAGTGGTCAATACACGGTTGGATTAACCAAATACGATGCAAACG
>JBMYUM010000512.1:0-2769 GCA_049605375.1 Phycisphaerae bacterium
CCCGACCTACCGGCCGCTTGGTGCATTCGTAACATGCTTGGATCGGAGATCCAAGTATGGCACACGGGGTGAAGGTGTCGTTTGTTATTCAAGATCATGCCCGCGCCTCATCGTTACACGATTCGGACTTGGGCATGGCACCCATTTCCTTGGCTTGGACATGGCACGCTATTCCGGCGGATCTGGCATGGCCTCGGGTGCCACTCACCGAAAGCCCGTACAAATTCCGGAACGCACGCACTATTGTCCGGGCACCCGATCTCCTGAACATCCTGCACTATTCATAAACGGGTCTTGGTTTATTCGATACCGTGATCGCCGAGCCAGCGTTCGGCATCGAGTGCGGCCTTGCATCCCATACCAGCTGCCGTGATCGCCTGTCGGTAGGTACTGTCAACGCAGTCGCCCGCCCCAAAGACGCCATCCACACTGGTGGTCGACCGGTAGGGATCTTTCAGTTTGATGTACTTTTTGTCATCGAGTTCGAGCTGCCCGTCGAGAAAACCGGTTGCCGGCGTATGCCCGATGGCCATGAAGAGCCCGCCCAGTTCGAGATTTGATTCCGAGCCGTCCTGGGTGTCCTTCAGCTTGACGCCGCTGATCTTCTCATCGCCAAGCACATCGGTCACCTGCTTGTTCCAGAGGACTTCGATCTTCGGGTTGTTCAGTGCCCGGTCTGCCATGATTTTGGATGCTCGCAGTTCATCGCGGCGGTGAATCATGTAGACCTTGCTGCCGAATTTTGCGAGGTAGCTAGCTTCTTCAACGGCAGAATCGCCACCACCGACGACGGCCAATTCTTTCTCACGGAACATGGGAAGTGCGCCATCGCAAACTGCGCAGGCGCTGACACCGCCGCCACTCATGGCCAACTTCTGCTCATTCTCAATGCCGAGCCAGTTCGCCGTCGCACCGGTGGAGATGATCAAGGTATGGGCGCGATACTCGGTATCGTCTTCTCCTATAACCAGGAACGGTTTCTGCGACAGATCAACTCGTTTGCAGTCATGATAAGCGTAGCTGTGACCATCATCCGGGTCGGAAACGTCGGGATGGAAGCCGTTGTCGGTCACAATACGGGTACCGAATCGAACCGCCTGTTGTTCGAAGTACGCCATCATCTTCGGGCCGGTGATGCCTTCCGGGAAACCTGGGTAGTTTTCGACATCCGTGGTGAGCATGAGTTGCCCGCCAGGGAGAATGGTTGAAGGCTGGGTTTTGGGTCGCCCGGCAAACACCAGAGGGTTGAGATTAGCCCGCGCGGCATAAATGGCCGCGGTCCAACCCGCCGGACCCGAACCAACAATGATCACCTTTTCGACACCGTTCTCTGCAGACATCTCACTTTTCTCCACCGTTGTGCCTGACGGACTCTTTGTTCGCGGCAAGTCGGAAACCCGGGGCGGGCACACAAAACCAAGCGATTCATCGCAGTTGCGTACGCCCGTCAACTGCCCTGGTCACGCATGCGTGATGGCAAGCCTGCCGTCATGAATCATTTCACGCGGGCAGGTATTCCCGCTTTTTCATGATAGTATGATCTGATCAGTCGTCCAATGTCGTGCGATGGATCTTGGGCACGTATTGGCAATGACTTGGGCCGTATCTCTGTGTTGAGAGGGTCGATCGCCTCGAACGGCATCAGGAGGAATCGCATTGTTCCCAGAATTGGCATCTGCCCGTCACTGCTCGGCAGCGTTGTTGTTCGTTTCCACCGTCTGCCTATCAGGCTGTGCTTCATCTTCACGTGTTGACGATCTCTCGCTTTTTGATCGGCGCCCCATCGTCACGGATGTTTCGGATTGGGAGGCGTACGGACTGCGCGGCCGGGCCATCCAAACGCAGCATTTTGTTTTGTACAGCACGCTACAGGACACGGTTCTCGAGAAGGCGATTCCGGGGTTTCTGGAAAATCTCTACAGCCGATTCCATCGCCTCCTGCCCCATGAGGAACCCGCCTGGCAGGACTCTCTTTCCATCTATGTGTTTGCCAACAAGGCTGAATGGCTCCACTTTGTCGAGCGACAGTTTCCACATCGAACAGATCTGGCATTGAAGATTTTTCTGGGTGGGTTTGCCGAAGGTCGCAAGGCGGTTTGCTTTTACCTGAGTCGCCCCTCCCTCCTTGCGACGATAGCGCACGAAGCATTCCACACTTACACCCATGCCGTGCTGGATGAGAATCTTCCCACCTGGCTTTCGGAAGGTATGGCCTGCTACTACGAGTCAGCGTTGCCGAACGGCGACCATATCGTTCACGACCCTGAGCACAATACGGTTCGCCGCAACATATTATGTGAATCGGTCCAGCTTGGTCGAACAACGTCAGTTGCAACACTCGTCAATGCTACGCCCGCCGAATACATCGACGCGGAAAACCCGCTGCAAGCCGTAACATACTACGGGCAGGTATGGGCGCTGGTCAGTTATCTGCGCGATGCAGGGCCGACATCGATACAGGCCGGCTTCAAAGAACTGGTCAACGATCTTGTTGCAGGTCAGTTTCGATCTCGTGTCAGTGGTGTGGCACTCACTGATTCTGATGTTGCCGCCCTCCCCTTTGGCGAGCAGGTGCTGGTGGCCTACTTCGGCAAGCGGGCCGAAGATTTCGAGGTAGAGTACAAGGATTACCTGTTGGACGTTTGTGGATTCTAAGGGCGGGGTACAGGCGTCGGGCCAGGGCCCGACCTACCGACCGCTCGGTGCATTCGTAACATGCTTGGATCGGAGATCTCACGCACACCATATGGTGAAACGATGGACAAGCGT
>JBMYUM010000513.1:0-2752 GCA_049605375.1 Phycisphaerae bacterium
CGCGACGGCGAAGCAGATCCACGAGCGTTCGCAAGTGCTGGGGATTGTCCGGATCCGCCTGGAATGACTTCTCTGCCGAACGAATCAGCTCGACCACCCGATCCTCGCTCTGAACCGAGCGCTCCTGATCGTGCAGCTCCTTCTGCTTGTCAGAATCCGCGATACTCTCACGGAATGACTCGCCCTTCTCGAAATTACCCTTCAGAATCGTCAGCTTCGTCGACAAATTCTTGATGAGCTGCGGGACATTCTGATCTTTCGGAAGACGGCGACGCATCAGATTCAACACCTCGAGCGCAGTCTGGTACACCTCAACGCCAAAGGCGGACTCCCCGCGATCCTTGGCACGGTCACCCAATTCTTCAATGAGAGAAACCGCACTCTGAAATTGCTTGGCCGAAATCTTCGGGGCTACCTCAAGAGCTTTCAGCATCACGCCGCTTGCCCACTTCGCCGCATCTTCGGCGCGAAGCTTGCTGGCGTTCTTGGTAACACCCTCCACGTAGGAAAAATTGTCAGGATCGTGGCCGAAAAGCCAAAGCGAGTTGGAAAGGGCCTTCACCGGGTCCTTGTCGTTCATTGAACGCTTCATCGAGTCCTTCAAGCCGGGCTTCTTGCCGCCGGTGTTCTTGCGGGCGACCGCGCAGCCGTGTAGTGGCATTAAGCCCTCTTCCACCGCGTCCGGCCAGTATTCCAGCCCATTCACGAAGTACTCCAGGGCGAAATCCCAGCGACGCTTGTCGCCCAGTTCCCGCGCCCGGACAAACCACTTGCGCGCCTTGCTCTTGTTTTCGTCAGTCGTCTCGATGCGAGCAATCAGGTCAGCTGCTGTCTGGGAATCGTCGCTGTTCTTTGCCATGCCTGCCTTCAAATCAAAAATGCCACTCGGACTCGAGCTCTTCGAACCCAACGCGTCGTCGCGGCCGGCATCTTATCGATACCACGCGAAACGTCATCGCTATAACCGTTCTAGATACTACACGTGACCGTAACCTTGCAACCCGCAAGGGTACCGGCGCCGGTTCAACCCCGAACCATACAACAAGCGTGTGACCAATAAAATCGAAACTGATGCCCCTGAAAGGGCAATGCAGGCGATATACAAGCCACCGCAGAGGTTGTCACGGGGGAACTCCTGCGATCGGCCGACTCCGTTGCGAGCCCTACATTCTAGCACGCGAATCCGGCCGGGACGCGGTATTTTCCCGGATCAGGCCCGCGCGACAACCGATACGGAGCCCACTTACGCACGATTCTGACAATTGAGGAACCAAAAAAGGCGGTCAATAACGCTGGACACATCCACCCTCACCCCACATCTTGCCCTCCATACGACAGAATCCAAGGACCAGAACACAGGCTGGAAATGGCCTGAATGACTCGTATCTCGAGAAAAAGCGGTTTTCGGCGACGCCATGCAGAACGAAGAACTATCCATTGTCCACTATCCCGACCCGGTGCTGAAGAAGAACTGCCAGACCGTCACTGAGTTTGGAGATGACCTCAAAGCCCTCGTCGAGCAAATGTACAAACTGATGCACGCCGCACGAGGCATCGGGCTGGCCGCGCCCCAGGTCGGACTCCCGTTGAGGATCTTCGTCTACAACATCAGCGGCGAAGATGCGGACAACCAGGTCTGTATCAATCCAGAACTCATCGACCTCGAAGGCGCTGCGACCGATGACGAAGGCTGCCTGTCGCTACCCGGCATCACGGTCAACGTAAAACGAGCAACCCAATTGACCATGCGAGGACAGGATACGGATGGCAATCCCGTCGAATTGAAAGGCACAGATTTGCTGGCCCGTGTCTGGCAGCATGAAAACGACCATCTCCATGGCAAGCTCATCATCGACAACATGTCGCCCTCCGACGAAATCGCCAACCGTAAGGCAGTCAAGAAACTCGAAGATGAATTCAAACCACGCAACAGGAGGCGCTGAACCAATATGAGAATCCTCTTCCTTGGCTCCGGCGTCTTTGGCGAACCTACACTTCGACACCTCGCGCAAAGCGACCATGAAATTGCAGCCGTCATCACACAACCCGCGCGAGCATCCGGTCGCGGACAACGACGGACACGGACACCGGTCGCCGCAGTGGCCGAAGAACTCGGGCTGAACGTCATCGAAGCCGAAAACGTCAACACGCCGGAATTTGTTGAGTCCACGCGAAAACTGGACGCTAAACTGGGCCTCGTCATTGCATTCGGCCAAATGCTCAGAAACGACTTCCTCAGCACCACGCCCGGTGGATTCATCAACCTGCACGCGTCGCTACTACCAAAGTATCGTGGCGCCGCCCCCATCAATTGGGCCATCGTCGAAGGGGAAGAACGAACCGGATGCACGGTGTTCCGAATCGATGAGAGAATGGATGCCGGCCCGATCCTCTCCTCACGATGGACTGCCATCAAGCCCGAAGAAACCGCCGGTGAATTGCATGATCGACTCGCGGGGGTCGGCGTTGACGCTGTGAACGCGGCCCTGGAACTGTACGAACAGGAAGAACGGCCGGCCGGTACGGTCCAGGATGACAGCCTCGCTACGCGAGCGCCGAAGCTCAAGAAAACAGATGGATACATCGATTTCAATATGCCCGCTGCGCGAATCGCCGGACTTGTCTGTGGAATGACGCCATGGCCGGGTGTGAGCGTTCGATTTGAGGCCGACGATGGTCGGTGGGAACAGATGCAGGTGATCCGCGCCCGCGTTGCCGAAACCAGTGACACACCATCCATTTCACCAGGCAC
>JBMYUM010000514.1:0-2746 GCA_049605375.1 Phycisphaerae bacterium
CGATGGCGCGGACACGTGTGAGCGAAGAAGAGGCGAAGTTCGACGCGCTCATTACTGCAGGCTTCTCTTATAAGAGAGAAGACTTGCCACCCCTGGACGGTGATCTTGTCCAGTTCACCTCCTTCAACAAAGACCTCGATAAAGAGGTCGTCAAGATTACCGAAATTGAGCAAGAGAAAGAGAAGTTTGAGTATGATCTTGGATTGATCGTGCCGCTTCCAACGGGTGGAAAACTCAAGTTCTCCGGTAGTCTCGATGAGAAGAACAAGCTCTCTCCTCGGTCATTCGAACAGCACGTCAGTGCCATGAAGTTCTCCTTGAGTCAGCCCCTGCTTCGTGGGGCCGGCGTCGAGGCGAATGTGGCACCGATCCGCATTGCGCGATTGGCTGCCGGAAAAGTCGCTGTCAAAACCAAGCTTGCTGCGATTCGCGTGTTGGCCGGTGCCGAAAAAGCGTACTGGAAAGTGTATGGCGCTCGCCGTATGCGCGATGTTCAGCAACAGCAGTTCGATCTCGCCGCGCAGAACCTTGAGATGGTTCGACGGCGCGTCGAAGAAGGCTTGTCAGCGGGTATCGAGGTCATTCGATCCGAGCTGGGTGTGACGCAGCGACTGGAAGATCTTATTCTTGCGGATACGGAACTTCGGATTCAGCAGCGAAAACTCCGCATGATCATGAACGATCCATCGCTTCCCCTGGAATCAGAGACGTTCATTGTGCCGACGACGGAACCTCGTTTGATTCCTTTTGAGCTGTCAAATGACGAACTCGCCGCAGCGGCATTGGAAAATCGCATGGAGATGCTTGAGCTCGAACTTTCGCTCGCGCAGGACGCGCTGAAGATCGATCTCGCACGGAACAAAGCACTCCCCAACTTCGTTCTCGATTTTGAGTATGGCATTCTCGATCGAAGAAGCTCCTTCAGCCGCGCCTGGCAGGAGATGTGGGACTTCGATAACAGCCAGCTCTCCATTGGGCTGCGTGGCGAAATTCCGGTGACCAACATCGCTCGGCGTTCGCAGGTACAGCGTGCCGTGTTGAAGCGACTGCAACGTTTGTCGAGTCAGGAACTCCGCGCACTGAAGATCAAGCAGGAAGTCTACAACGCAGTCGATGCTTTGAATCGGGACTGGCTGCGAATACTCGCCGCCCGGCAGAATGTCATTGTTGCCGGTGTGAATTACGACGCGGAGATGAACCAGTTCCGAGAAGGTCTGCGCACCATGCGTGAAGTCGTGGAGGCCTTAACGAGTTTGGGGAAAGCACAACTCAAGGAAATCAAGGCGATCGTCTCCTATCAAATCGATCAAATCGATCTCGCCTACGCGACGGGAACGGTACTCGGGTATGCCCAGATCGATATCGAGCCCCTGGTTCTTCCTGAACCCTATCAACCGGAGCACGACTTGTTGGTTCAGCCGGACTGGGATGAGTAGCGCTCGCCTTGGAACAATGGCGCTCCGGTGTCTCGGATACGCATGATTATGTGACGCAGCGATAGGGCTGTTTCTACCTCTTCATGCTGTGTTTGCATTGCGCTGCCACCTTCATCCCTCTCACCCCATGGCTGATCATACGTCTGACCGAGTTGGTCGTTTCCAGCGACCATTTTTGATCGGACGCGTTCGTTCATCTGTCATCCGAATCCCAAAGTAAGGCCTTGGCCTTCCCGATGTCTCGAATGCTGACGCTTGGGGTGCAGGAACACGCACACGCATTTGTGGCGTCGTGTGGTTCCGTGCAGCACCCGGCTCACGAATACGCATGAGATACCATCAGGAAATTCGGGAAGGTCATTTGAAAATGGAAGATCGCTTCAAGCACTTTGCGTCATCAGATGAAGAGTCGAATGCAACGCTGGACAAACTGAAATCCGTCGTTGATAGCATTGGTACCAATGTTCTGTTTGCTGACAAGAACTTGAAGCTAACGTACATGAACCAGCGATCTGAACAGACGCTGCGATCGATCGAGGACGTCGTACAGAATGAACTGGGGCTGACAGTCGATCAGCTCGTTGGCGGTTCGATCGATCGTTTCCATGGCGATCGGAAGAAGGAGATTCGGCAACTACTTGGAAACGCACAGAATTTCCCAATGAAGACTGACATCGGCCTTGGTTCCCTTTTGTTGGCTCTCGAAGTGCATCGGGTTGTCGACGATACGGGTGATGCGCTGGGGTTTGTTGTCAACTGGGAGGATGTGACCGAAGCGCGTCGCCTCCGCAGCGACGTCGGAGGGCAGATCGATGCGATCAGCAAAGCCCAGGCCGTCATCGAGTTCAACCTTGATGGAACCATCATCACGGCCAATGATAACTTCCTGCAAACGGTCGGTTATACCCTCGATGAAATTCAAGGGCAGCACCATCGCATGTTCTGCGAGCCAGGTTATGCGCGGTCGCCAGAATATGCGCAGTTCTGGAAGCAGCTGAATCGTGGTGTGTTCGACGCGGGCGAATACAAACGCTTGACGAAGGATGGTTCAGAAATCTGGATCCAGGCGTCATACAATCCCATCCTGGACGACAACGGTCATCCTTTCAAAGTTGTCAAATATGCAACCAACATCACGGAACAGAAGATGACTGCCGCCAACTATGAGGGGCAGATGAACGCTGTCGGGAAAGCCATGGCCGTCATCGAGTTCAACCTTGACGGGACCATCATCACGGCCAACGAGAACTTTGTGAACACGGTTGGCTATTCGCTCAGTGAAATCCAGGGCCAGCATCACCGCATGTTTG
>JBMYUM010000515.1:0-2742 GCA_049605375.1 Phycisphaerae bacterium
GCACCCTTACGTTCGGTGTGCGTTCGACCAGGCATGATACTCCCCCCTTCGGCCAGTGGATGGCCATTTTTGACCTTACGATTCGGAAGCACCCAAGCCAAATCTCTACGCGTCAAGTAGGATCGAAAAGATTTGAGTTTGAGTATTCGCTGCTATACTGCTGGCACGGCGAGCAGGTACGCTCATTCGTGGAAAGTCAGCACGTCAAAGTGGGAGAAGCGGAATGAAGATTCGACTCGAAAGCGTTTTCATCACGGATATTGACAAGGCTTTGGCGTTTTACACAGATGTGCTCGGATTTCAGAAGAAGCAGGACGTCCCAATGGGCGATACGCGTTTCGTGACCGTCGTATCACCTGACGAACCTGACGCCGCAGAGCTGATGCTCGAACCGTGCGGCGCGCATCCAGCCGTGAAGACATTCAAGGAAGCTATGTTCGCGGAGGGTCTTCCAATAACCGCGTTTCTGGTTGACGACATTGATGCAGAATATGAACGGTTGACCGGGCTCGGTGTTGCCTTCCGATCGCCGCCGAAGCGACACGGTGCAGAAACGATGGCTACGCTCGACGACACGTGCGGAAATTACATCATGATCTACCAAACACATGGCAAATGACGACCACGGCAACGCACGTATGTTTCGATAATATATGGCCCATCATCGTCACAATGACGTATGAACGAATTGTCTTGGATTACCGGAATCGCTGAATTACAGTAGAACCCGGTGGATTCGTTTCCTGCGTTCTATGTGGATGAAGAATTGATCATGACACGCTACCTGGCTACTGCCTTGGCAATTGCGTTTGCATTTCCTTTGACGGCAACCGCTGACTCTTCACAGATAACCCTGACTTGGAAGCCATTGAATGCTGGTTCATCCGAACAGTCAAAGACACTGACTGCCATTGGAGCGACGACGGCCACAACCCCCAGCTCCAGCAGCGAACAGACGCAGGACGATACTGGTCAAACGGATGAAACAAGAACAGAAACGGATGATGGTCCCCGACGAGATGCCGTTGAGAACGAAGGTTCACTGCCGAGACCTGTCGAAACGGACGTTCAGCTATCTCGACGCGAACGCCTTCTCCGCAAGTTTGGCTGGGTCACGCCTCGCCTCATGTCGTGGAAACCGGATTTCCGTTCATGGTCAATTCATGGACAACACCCGTGGAGCTACCATCGACAAGATCAACAGTACCAACGCACGGACATGAAGTACCATCCGATCAAAATCCGAAAGTACCACTACACGGAGCCAGGAAAATACGAGCGTAAGCCGGTGCGAAAGTACACCGGTTCAACGCTGTAGTCCAACGCTCTTAAACTAGCCAGGAAGAAAGAACTTCCGCCCGCGCTTAAAGCTTCGGTACGCACTTGCAGCTGGTCTCAAGCGGTTCATCTGCGTGAGCCCATGCTTTCTCAAACTGTCGACGGACCGAATCAGCTTCGGCAGTCTTGCCCTGCTCTTCCAACGCTCGTGCCAACCCAAAGAGCGACCAACCATTCCCTGGCCACTTATCGAGATCTTCACGGTACACGCGTTCTGCCTCATCGAACCGTTCCCATTTCATGTACACGGCCCCCAGGGCATGTCGCGCCGGCTGTACCCAACGCGGCGGTTCACCGTAGCCGAGGGTATCCTCAATGGCGACAGCATCTTCAAGGACATACGCTGCCTCTTCCCACTTGCCTTCCTGCAGTAGAAGCTCACCCTCGACGAATAATTCACTCGTCAGAAGGAACATGGTCGCACTTCCGTAGAAGTCGCCCTCATTGGAACTGATCGCTTTGCTCATCGCTGATCGGAAGCGATCCTGCTCTCGTCTCGCCTCATCGAATTCCTTCTTAGCCGCTAAGGCGATCGCACGGTGGGCACGCCACACGGCCGTTGTGATCGGCAGGTTTCCAGACGGAGCCGGCTCCTTCAGGATCTCGTCCCATCGCCCAAACCTCTTCATGACGTCATAACGTGTCCCCATCATCGGATCGATGAACTGCCCGAACAGCATGATAAGAATGGGTGAGATACCCTCCTTCATCTTGGCGGCCGCCATCATCGCCTGTTCCTCCTTGCCGACCATCATGGCAGAGAACGAAAGCATGTGCGCATTATGGGCCATATACCCTGTGTGCATCCCCGGATCGGCAACCAACTCGCGGTACTTATCGTCAGCAGCGATCGCCTTTTCATTCTGCTCAATCGAGCGATCCCACATGCCGACCTGAGCATAGATATGCGAAGGCATATGACGAAGATGCCCACTGGCAGGAACCAGGTCGCTGAGCCGATCGGCAGCAGGAATAGCCCGTGATTTGTAGTCACTCGGCTCTAACGCATGGATATACAAGTGCAGGGCGCCCGGCTGATTCGGCTCAAGCTCCAGTACCTTTTCAAGAACGGTGAGAATGGTATTGGTTTCGTCCCGTGCAACTTCCCCATCCCTGTTGTACAGCTTCCACGGGTGTTTGATCATCATCGCCTCGGCGTACAGCGTGCCGACATCAGGATCGTCTGGGAATTGAGACCATACCTCCGCCATGGCTTCGGCGTAAGCGAAATCCAGATGCGTACGATCCTCAGGCTCTCTCTCAACGTATCGGGTGGAAAGCGCTTTGATCAACGCCCGTTCCACGGGACTGGCCCGATCCAGACGCTGCTCAGCATTTTTGATCGCCTTCCAGGCTTCCGCTGAACGTGGATTCCCCATCTCGGTGACGTTGTAATTGGGGCCC
>JBMYUM010000516.1:0-2720 GCA_049605375.1 Phycisphaerae bacterium
CTGTAAAGGCACCGATGATCACGGACACGACTGCAAACCCCCAGCCTGCGGCAGTCACTTTGCCGGATCGTTTAAGTTGCAGGTTCTGCAGTTTCAGATGGCTGTTCTTGATCAAGTGCAGGACTTTGATGGCCCAAAAGCCCAGTATGGCAGCGATACCCATAGTCAAGAGAAGTGGGACGGCGCCATATAGTCCGCGATAGATGAACAGGCTCACGAGTCCGACGCCGAGAACAAAAAGCTCTTCCCCCAGAGTGAAGCTGTAGGTGGCTGCTTTGGGCGCGGACTTGGCACTGGTTACCAGAGCCGGGGCCCCGATGCCGTAATAGAGAGCGTCGTTGGGGCATATGTCGACGCAATCCATACATTTCATACAACCGGGATCGACAACGGCCCCGAAGGTGGCGACTTCTTCATGAACGCGGACGTTTGATGTGCAGACGGCGGTGCAGTGTCCGCATTGTTCGCAGGCATCGGTGACACGGATTCTCGCCGGCGAAAATTTGTCGAGCGGCGCGAAGAACCCACCATAAGGGCAACCGTAGGTGCAGAAGGCCTTCTGTCCCAGTACGTAAACGATCACGAATCCGCAGATCAGCAGCGTAATGACGGTCATCACGGGGCCGGGAAACGTCTCCCAGAAGTTTGCGGTCATGATGTGGTTTTTGAGTTCGGGGCTGGGGATTCCCATCCAATACCTGTAAACGGCAGGCCAAACGAACATATAGATGGCTAGCGCGAACGGGGCATGGTAGAGAAAGCGCGACCGAAAGGGCTGTGGCCGAATTCTCATCTTTGTCAGCAGCCAGGCGCACAGATCTTGAAGGGCGACGATGTGGCACGCCCATCCGCAGACGAATCTTCCGAATACCAGGGTGGCGAGCAGGGCAACGGCGAAGAATATGGCTCCGGCGTTGACCTCTCCGCGTTCGATGAAGTACATCGACTCGGATGGTTCGATGGGTGAGAGTGTTCTTCCGAAGATCGCCCAGTGCAGAATATGTGCGACGATCAGCAGGTTAACACTGAGCAGCACGATCGCTCGCCATCGCGCGGTTTTTGTTCCACCGGGTGTGAGGCCCTTTCCCCGGCCACCTTGCTTGAGAACTTTCAGGCTGACTTTCTCGCCCGAATCGCCGTTGTCTCGGCCTTGACCGATGTTGCTGCCTTCGGATTTTGTCGTTGCCGTGCAGTTTCTGCTCATCGTTCGCCTTCTCCCGATCAGCATCCGGCGGGTCACATACGAAGACCTGTTCGCATGCTCCGGGGTCTTGCCGCATGGTGCGGTTGCGTGGCCTATTATAGTAGCGACGAAATGTCTGCGAAGCCCGATAAACATGATGCGATTTTCTGATCTTTTGACAGCGAATGGACATGACCGGAGGTGGTCGTGCGTTCATTGGTGTCGTTGGTGTGTTGCGGGTCGAGCGCGGCTTAGGCTAGGATGCATGGTGCGGGCTTTTCAGTTCAGGGAATCCAGTGATGGTTTCCGGTCATGAGGCGATCTGGTCACAGTTACGGATTGCCGGCGTACGTCGGTCCCGGCGAAGGTGAGTATGAGCAACAACAGCGAACAGATGGCGGCGATTTCTGCCCGCCTGGACGAGCATCTCAACAACCATCCCGATCTCCAGGAGGCGTTGTATCGCGCGTTGCTGATCGCCTTGCATAAGCGCGGCATCGTTGGCATTGACACGATTCAAGACAAGGCGGCGGCGCTGGCGGGTAGTGATGCCCAACCTAACATTGACGATCCGAATCAGGCCGACCGAGACCGGTGGTCGGATAACGAGCGTCGATTGGTTGAACAACTTACCCGCGAATACATCGGCGAGCATTTCACGTTGGAGGATCTTGATCGACTGGTGATGTTGACCGTCAAGCGTCGTGAGATTCATGCGTTGGAGACGGTTGCCAATCAGGCGACGGTTACATTTTCTGAGTTGGCTGAGAAGGTTCGCAGTTTCTGTGAACTTCCTCTGGGTGAAGCGAGGCTGCCTCCGGAAGAGGTCATTGGTACACGCGTTGCATTGATTCGGCATTTGATCAGTGATCAGCTTGAGTTCATCGGCCTGGCGAAGAATTATCTTACGATTCGCGATTTTGATGACATCACTCATCGCATTGTCGGTAATGAAGAGACGAATGGTCGAATTGGCGGTAAGGCCGGCGGGATGATCCTCGGTCATCGCATTCTGGCGTCTTCTGATTGTTGTCAGGAAGACGACATGCCGGTGGCTGTTCCGGAGTCCTATTTCCTGCGCAGCGATGTTGTTGAGGACTTTCTTCGGCTGAATCACCTTGATGAGTATCAGTCTCAGAAGTACAAGCCTGTCGATGCGTTAGTGCGAGAATACCCTTTGATTAAAGGGGTTTTTCGGAATGGTGACTTTCCCATTCGGATCGTTCGGCAGCTGCGTGATATTGTTCAGGAGATGGGCAATCACCCCATCATTGTTCGATCGAGCAGCTTGCTGGAGGATCGTATTGGTGTAGGTTTCTACGGGAAGTACGACAGTATTTTTCTACCAAACCAGGGGACGCCGGAGCAGAGATTGCGAGCTTTGCTGGGGGGCATCGCCGAGGTTTATGCCAGTTGTCTGGCACCTGATCCTATTATCTATCGTCGTCAGCATAATCTCATTGACTATGTTGAGGAGATGGGCGTGCTCATTCAGAAGGTGGTTGGATTCCCCATGGGGGATTACTTCCTGCCAGCG
>JBMYUM010000517.1:0-2715 GCA_049605375.1 Phycisphaerae bacterium
CCAGCCCCGTCGCAGCACTGAAGAAGCTGAATCTTGAGGTAATCGGAATCATGAAGCCCGCCGGCGTCCACGGCCGGCCGTCGTCGAGTTGCTGCTGCCAGACGCCATAGACCCAGGCCCACATCAGTGCGGCGGCACACAGCCCTACGATGAGAGCCGCAAAAATCGACGGGTAGTGCTCAACCAGGGGTTTGGTAGTTGCCGGAACCGTTGCGACGGCAATGCTTGCGAAGCTCAACGAAACCAACGCCACGGATGTTTCCGCCAGCCCACGCGTGTAGACCCGGCTGACCCTCAGGAAACCTGCGACTGCCGCCAGGAGGCAGGCTACCCCGATCAAAACCATGGTCCCACTGTGCGACCAGCCCGGAATCCGGACGGGTACCGCCAGGTGAAAGACGGCCAGCAGAATCAAAGCGAGTTGGATGGCGGTTCCCGATCGATTCAATCCCGGCCAGTCAAGCGTATCGACGATCAGTCGATCCGGCGATTGGATGGCGCATGTCCACCGTTGGTTTCGATCGATGGCCCGCGTCACGACAATTGTCAGCCAGAGCAGACCGGCGAACGCCATGACAACGTAAACGGATGTCCCCGCACGTTCGATCCCGAGTTCAGGGCTTGAACGATATCCCGGCAGGAGGAGCAGCATCCACACGATGATGGCCGCAAGCTGCCAGAAGATAACAGTCGCAAGGGATCGGTTTCTGCTGGCAATCAAACAGAGGATGGTCGCAATGAGCAAACCGAACAGCACCCACAGCCCGTCGGTGCTGAATTGTCGGACGTGGGCCGCGAAGATGGTGTCGCCGTAGGTGAGATCGAGCGATGCGAGCACAACGCGAACGACAAGCAGGTAGATCTCAAGAACGGCAGGAACCACGGCAGCAAAAAGAGCCACGGAACGAAACAGGCCGGCCTTCTGCACCGCCGGTTCCCTTTCACCGGCGAGCGCGACATACAGCGTTCCGCCTGCCGCCCAGAGGACAGCAAGAGTCGCCGCGACAAGTGCCACTAGTTGGGTTCGGCTCGACACGAGTTGGGAAAGGCGCGGCGTTGCAACAATGACTCCGATCGACAGCAAAGCCAACGCAATCAGCCACGGTGCCATCGCGGGTGCACGAAGCGTCCCACGTGTGTTGGAATCGTCTGTCGGTGTCGTCGCCATAGGTTTTTCGACCGTCAACAGACTTTCCTCGTCGATGGATTGACCGCGCCTCACAAGCCGAAGGAGCTCCTCAGCCAACGCAGGGTGCGGATTGACCGATGATGCTCCAACTGGTCTGCGCCGGCTACTTCGACCGGCTTGAATTCATGCCCATAGCTGGAAGACTGCGCTGGTGTGAATGCGAGTCGTTACGAGGTCGCTTCCATGCTTTCAAATTTCGTCGGGTTCTTATCGCCCTTGTAGGCAGAAAGGATGTTCTGCTTGGCGGCAATCTGTTCCTTCAGATAGGCCGCGATTTGAGGCAGCACCACATCCGGCTCTGGCAAACTTGCATCCCAAAGCTTAGGCCATTCAAACGTAAGGTACCCGCTGTACGCGAGGCCTTTCAGGAGATCGACCTGGCGATCGACCTGCGTTTCGCCTTCACCAGGGAGACAGTAGTTCTGCAACAGGCCGTTGTCTGCGTAGTTCGCATCACAGATGTGAACCATTCCGATCTTGCGACCGAGTCGTGGGATCGACGTTGTTGGGTATTCTCCCACCGGCACGCCAAGACTCTGGTTCCAGCAACATTTGACGGATGGATACCCGGTCGCATCGACGAGGAACCACATCGCCCCACTGTCACTGAGGTCACCACCGTTTTCGATCAGGATGTTTACGCCGTGACGGGCGGCGATCGGTGCCATTTCGACCAACGCTTCGGCGACGCGTGCCTGAAGAGCCCGTTGATGATCGAGCGGGATGGGACCGAAACCAGGCTGGATTTCGCCGGCATAGATTCGAACGTTCGGACAACCGACGCTCGCCGCCAACTCGATGTAATCCTTGAGAATCCCTTTTTGTTCCGCCAGCTTCTTCTTGTTCTTGGAGTCGAATGTGACCGACGACCCAAGGCAGATCAGCTCGATACCTTTTTCCTGCAGCACTTCCCGGACGAACTCCGGCTTTCCAGCCAGTTCGGGGATGGTCGGCAGGTCCAATTGCCCTTTGATGCCGCGCAGTTCCAATCCTTCGTAGCCGTACTCCGCCGCCTTGGTGATCAGCGTCTGGAGGTCCCACTGGGGCGCAACAAGCGAGCTGTATCCAATTCTCATGTGTGTTCTCGGCTAGGGATTTCTCTGGTTTCGCTATCTTCCGCAAGGCCGTCGTGCTGCAACCGCACAACACCTTCGCTAAAGTGTGATTCATTTTGCGGCGCCGGGCCGGAGCACCCGTGGCCGCTGATATCTGCACCAACGCTACGGGGCAGCACCATAAGGCGTCTATGAGCCCATTCAGGGCTAGTGTTTCGGGCACTTTTCCCGCGCCGTTCACGGCTACGAGAAAGTATCAAAACGCGTTTTTTCGTCAAGGCGGCGTGCCCTGACAACTCCCGTTTCGACCGATGGACTAGTGCGGTCGCACTAAAAAATGACGCTGGTTTTTTTGGGAACCGCGGCTGCATCCGTTCATCTAAGTGTAGCGTTGACAGGTGGATGTGTCACATGCGGGGGTGTTGGCGCAACTTGACTTTTGGCTCTAGCAGACCGATACTCAATGGTTAG
>JBMYUM010000518.1:0-2711 GCA_049605375.1 Phycisphaerae bacterium
CTTTTTGCTGATCTGCCGATTCGTTTCTGGATATCGCAATCGAAGGATGATCCAAGTAATTGGATATGAAATCGACGAGCGGCATGTTCGAGAGCGCGCTCGTGGTATCGAAAGCCACGAGCCGCCCCAGGAGTTCTTCATTTGTCATGACCGATGGCATCATGTGAGCATGATAGCATCGCAGGAATGATCGGGTAAGCCGAAAAGGCGGTTCAACCCGCTTCCTGAGTGGCTGACAGCAGGGTTTCGCATTGCTTCTGTATCACCTTCATGGCGGGTGAATTCGGTCGTTGCGGCGCCCAGGTGCCGACAAAGCGTTGCAGCTTCATCGCATTCGCTTCCTCGACATCATCGGCAACTCGCGCCACATCGGTAATCAACTGGTCCACCATCTGTTCCCATTCGTGCTGTACGCCCGGGCGGACACCATCGGCGAGCAGGGCCGTCATTTTGTCGACGGCGCGCCAGGTATCTTCGCGCCCCAACTGCTGCATCATCGTCACCATGATGGGCGCGCAGAAGGATGCTGATGTGTCATCCGCCGACCACCATTTGCCGACCGCATCAAACAGCCCGCTCATCTGATTCCATGGTGTCGTACGAATCCGGTCAAGCATGGCTGATTGGACAGCGTTTCGTGTCTCGCGTGCGATGTCGGGTTCATTGGCAAGGTAACCTGCGTGATGACATCGATCTGCCATTTCGACAAGGTCACTGATCGGTGCCCTTCGTGCAGATACTTGCAGGTTGAATGACTCCCCCATCGCAAAGAGCGCTTCCGCTTCGCAGCTGGCAAACGATCGATTCGTCCGGCGGGCCAGGCCTGGCATGTCATTCTGTTCCCAGTGCTCACAGACAAAGGCGAGCCAGCTCGAGGGTGCATCACACGCTTCTGCATGGGGTTCATGCGCCTGGAAGTAGCTGACCGGCTGCCCAACACTTCGTTTCTTGGCATGGCCCGGCTCATCATTGAGAATGACAAGATGGTGGGTTCGGCTAACCGAAAACTGCAGCCCTGCCGAGAACGACAAGCGACCTCGCATCGGCCCCGGAATGCCCATCATGAGGGCCTCGAGTGCATCGAACCATCCATTGGCCAGATGGATCACCGTCCTTTTCCCCAGGAGCAGATTGTTGAGGACAACTTTTGCCGTCTGCCTGTCGACCTGATCCGGCAAGGAATTCGGGATGTCGGGTCCTGTTGGGTTGAGCTCGATCGTCGGAAGCAGTTTTTCCGGCTTGAGCTGCGGCTCGGTACATCCTTGCGCGAGGGCCGCACGGGCAATCTCCAATGGATTGAACTGCCAGTCAGCCAACGATGATTCGCTGAATATGAGATTATGGGTATAGATTCGCTGTCCTCCACGCGCGGTGTGTTCCGCACCTGCGAATGTGGAAACGGCGAGGCACAGGCGCCCTGAGGGCAGCGGATAGAACGCGAGCCCTGGAACGAACTCCCCTTCGGTTTTCTCTTTCATGTGCTCAAGACACAGCCCTTTGTGAGACGGCGACATACGCGTCATCGCTTGCTTTTCATCCGGTTTGACACCAGGACTTGAGGCAATGACGCGGTACCCCTCGCCCATGGGTGTGCGCACAGACGTAAAGATGGCCTGATCAAAGACCGTTGGCATTGGCTATTCTCCTCCGCGGATCATCCCAAGGGGACCGCGTGTCGATTACAGGGAGTCCAGCACCCATTCAAATGGTTCGAGGATGCCTCGCGGCGCGACATGAAGGGGATAGGGAACGACATTGTCGTATTCGTCGCTGCCGAAACCGATGCCGCCCACAACACTCGTGGCGAAGAACTCGTAGTTCTCGAATCGGTTCTCGCAGATATTCCAAAGGCGATTCAGGTTGGTTCGTGCAAATCCCCGGGGGTCGTCGAAACACTCCGGACAATAGTCCGCCTTCGACAACACAATCGCGACCGGGGTATCCAGTGTCTCTTTGCCATTAGCGGCCAGAACACCATCCAGGTAGCTCATCAGCTTGAGGGCGAAGAAGTCTGGTTGTGGTGAGCCGGCCGCGGCCAGCGCAGCATCCACCAGCAGAATGGCACCTGCGCTTTTCTCGAGTAGAGAACGAATCACGGTGAACGTGTGGGGAGAGGCAACTTCGGCGGCGATGGCTTCGCCGGCCATATCCGGCATGACCAGGTCGCAGATTTGTTTCTTGCGAAGTTTGTGCGACACCTGGTAGTACGCCCAGTTCCACTGATCGGCCTCCATGGCAGTCTTGGGTGGGAACTGCCGCGCTCCGAGATGACTGATCACCGTATGCTGCAAATCGACGGAGTACGCCCCCTTGGGAATAGCATCGAAATCATCAGCGCGTTTTGACAGCATATCCAACAGGAAGCCGAGAAAGACTGTCTTGCCGACATTGCTGTCACCAACGACTGTGATGATGCAGGGGTCACGGTCCTGTGTCACCGCTTCCTGAATCAACGCCATGGGTGCAAAACAGTTGCTGCAAATGACCGCTTCGGTTTGATTCTGCGTTTCGCAGATCAAGCAAGGAATCGTTGCGTCGACTCCTCCTGATGGGATAGTCACACCGGCCACTGGGTTTCTCCTTATTGCCCGCTATTCACTCAACCACGTCGCGCAGGAAAGATCCAGCGCACAGCGGAAACCCACATTGTGCACGCGGGCAAGCGTGATCTGCCCGGTACGAAAATCACTACAGAGCTGCGTTTCGAAATA
>JBMYUM010000519.1:0-2690 GCA_049605375.1 Phycisphaerae bacterium
CATCGCACCGAATGGCAAGTCATCCGACTCTTCCCGAACCGGCTCTTCTACGACGGGAGCCTCAACGACCTCTTCCACCGCTTCGACTTCAACCGCATCGTCGTTGCGCGTTTCTTCACGTGTCGGACGATCATTGTCCTCATCGCGCCCGCGGCCGCGTCCACGACCCCGACGCTTACGTCTGCCGTCGCTTCGGCTTTCACTCTTCCTGCGAGTCCCGATTGCCCTGGTCTTGACGATCCCTGCGCGAACCGCCTTTCTCCGACCGGCCACGACCATCACGAGGCTTGCGGCCACCGCGTGAACGGGATCCCGAGTCAGACTGTGATGACGAACGTGACTTGCCGCCCTTCAACTCAGCAATAATACTGCTGTACTCATCTTGTTCTGAGGTTTGATCAGCAGCCTGTCGGGAATCATTTGCCTGCTGTCGACCCCGTGGCGTCGACTCTTCCTGGTCGAATTCACCATCTGCGTTCTCGAATCGCTCTATGACCGTTGACTGGATCATCGAACGAAATTCGGAAGTAATGGGGTGAGCAATATCACGATGCATCTTTGAACGCCCGTCATCATCCTGCGACGACGCCTCCTGCGACGGAAGGCGCGTACCGCACTCGTTGCAATAACGAGCACGTATGGCGTTCTTGTGGCCACAAGACGGACAGGAAACGCTGACCTTCCGCGAGGGCATAGCGACGAACATGCCGTTCACGCCATCAACAATCTTGATGTCGCGAACCACAAAAACGTCGTCAAAAGTGATCGTGCATACGGCCTTCAATCGCTCGCTTGAGTCTGAAATCGGCTTGATACGGACGTCGGTGATTTCCATGCAAAACTCCTTCTAGTTGTCTCTTACACCACCTCACGCACGGGAACGGGCAATGTCCACGTCTTAACTGCCTCATCCGAGTTCTGCGAATCATCGTTGCCTGCGAAGGCCGCCATCACCCGCATCTGTGCGTCCCGTGCGACGTCATAGTCGTCAAAGAATCGAAAAAAAGTAGCACCGGCGCCGGTCATGGCAAAGGTGCCCAATCCTATATCCTGTAGTGCGGCATCCCACGACGATACCTGCGGTGCCACCCGCTTTACACTGGCTGATAAGTCGTTGAAACAGTGTGCCATCAATGCAGTCGCATCATGCGCGTGCCGAGAAGCGGCAAGCGAAACGTCGGCGTCGCTTCGGCAGTCTGATGATGACCAGTTCTTATAAACCTGTGCGGTCGAAACCGGATGCGGGAAATGGACCAGGACACACCAGCCATCCCATGACTGCTCCACGGACCGCACAACTTCCCCACGACCGGCAAGTTCCGCGCAAGGCAGATGAAAAAACAAGGGCACATCCGAACCCAACTCGGCCCCCATTGACTGAAGTTCTTCTTCAGAGACTGATGTCTGCCAAAGGCGATTGCACCCTCGCAGTGTGGCCGCAGCATTACCGCTGCCACCACCGAGCCCTGCCGCCACTGGAATCTTCTTCCGGACCGAAATTCGAACCTCACAGGGAGTTTGACAATGATCGGCCAACAGCCGCGCGGCATTGGCAACAAGATTATCGTCTTCGTCAATTCCCGGAACGTCGAACGTCACGGCAAGTGGTTCGCCCGGCGTTGACTCAAAAAGAAGTGTGTCGTGCAATCCCACACTCATCACCAACGAACGGATATCGTGAAACCCGTCAGCGCGTCGGCCTTCGACGGCAAGACAAAGATTGATCTTGGCTGGGCTGCTCTCGCGAATCAAAGGCCGTGGAGAAACGCCGGCACCCGGAAAGGGGTCGCCCGCTGAATGTGAAATGTCGCCAGTCATCCGATCTCTGTTTACCGTTCGTATCCAGGTTGTGATTGCACCAAGGTGTCGTGAACGTCCGCAAGCCGGCCCGTGAATGCCCGTTTCCGTACCGAAAACCACGATCCGAGCAAGTCACCAAGTGATTGCCCTTCATGTTTGCGTGGGCCACCTGGGCATGGATCGCCATCTCAGTCTCAGCAAAGCCCGGCAGGGTCTATTCCCCCTCCTTCGGGCTCCACGACATCGACCGGCGAACAGCAGACTGCCGCTTGCGAGCCCGAATCATAATTTCGCTATCGGACCACTGTCAACTGCAGCAGCGGACATTCGCCTGCCGGGGAGAACCGAGGAGGTTGTTGCCTTTTTTCGACACCTTGTTTCCGGGAAGCAACGCAGCCCTAACAACCGGCCACCGCCCTGGAAGAACCGCGCCTCTGACAAACCACCTGCACACCGTGGTTTAGCGGCGACGCTTCAGCTTCCAGCCCGCCAGGTTGGCGTCGTGCCCCTCGTTCTCTTTGCAATGAGGGCATCCGTGCTATGCGCATTACCGGACAGGCCCTCCCGTTCTTCGAAAGGGCAAAGCTGCCGGGAAACCCTCCTCTCATCGGACCGTGTGCCGGGATGTGAGAAGGTGGAGGCGTCTGATCCGGAGCAGGCGAAAGAGAGCAGGTCAATGGACATTTCACCAATTGGTAGCGGCGGAGGTGCATTTCCCCTTCGCCCCAGTACCGCGACGGGCAGCGAGGCTATACCGGCATCATCAGCATCAAGCGGGACGTCGACACTGGTCAACGAAGTTTCAAGCATGCTTCAACAGGTTGGCCAGTCTCAAGGCGATCAATCGCTGAAGATGCTTATGGCGCTCATGATCCTCATGATGCTCATGG
>JBMYUM010000520.1:0-2689 GCA_049605375.1 Phycisphaerae bacterium
AGGAGCTAGTACGTTGAACCCGCGCAGCGGGTATAGGCGGTGATCTGGCCGAAGGTCAGCGTGTATAGGCGAGGACCTTGCCGAGGGTCAGCGGGTGAAGGCGGGGATTTGGCCGAAGGTCAGCAGGCAAGTCGTTTCGTACCAATCGTGCCCCCAGTCGTGTCGCCCATGAAGCAACATACCGGCTTGTGTCACCGCGCTGACACGGTTGGCATTGACCAAAAAATTGCTGAACGCCTCGTTGTCATCACCCACGAAGATGAGCTGATCATGTTCGTCCTTGTCGTTACCGTCAGTCGGATCTGCGGGTGGTTCTTCGAATCGGGCTAACAATTCATCGCGTGACAGTGCGAGCATGGCTTCGAAGATCAGTTCCGGTTGCATGATGGCAAGATCGCGAACAAGCCCGATGACTTTGACGTCTTCATATTCACTTGTACGCAACCCGAGTTCCTCGTTCATTTCCCTCATGATTGAGCCAAAGAGGTCATAACTTTCGTCCCGGTTCTCATCCTGCCTTTCAACCATTCCTCCAATCATGTGGATGTAGCCCGGGAAGCTTGCGACCTGATTGCTTCGACGCCCGAGCACGGCAAAACCATCGCGGGTTACCGGAATCACGGACACGCCCAGCGCATTGGATAGATGAGATTCGCCAAGACTGGCGGTTCGCGACGCCTGGCGAAGATTCGTTCCGATGAAATCTCGGTAGCAGGTCATGCCCAGCTCGAGGTGCAGTGCAGCCTGCGACGATTTCCAACCGGCGAGTCGGGCCAACTCTCCGTTGAACAAGCGGATGCCCCTGATATCTGCTTCGGCCATTTCGGCCTCCCAGATGCGGCCGATCTCCGCCTCCAGCACGGGATGCCGTTGCCGAGCCGCGGTCACCTTGGTGGCCCGGAGCTCGTGAGGGAGGAATCGGCCACAGACATCCACCACAAACGGCGCGGATTGCGCATTCGAAGACTGCGGTGCCAAGGGTCTGGCATCGACTGTACTTCGCGGCAGTTCACCAAAGCTGGTCAGCCGAAGCAACAGCAGGGTCCACCCGGAAGAGGTAAAGAGAAGGGACGCCAGTGTAAACTCTACAAATCCGCTGACTTTTACTCCCCGCACAACACGCGGCGCCTGTTGCGTTTCGATGGCATCGGTTGCGCCGTAGATTCCCCCGCTGATGGAGAGTGCCGCAACGAGCAGCAGCATGGCGGAGAGTTGTCCGGGTCTCATCGGCCAACGTGATCCTGAGAAGAAAGACCGACCAGCCAGTGCGAAGTGTCCGATCGCGCCGATGATCAGACCGGCGGCCAGCAGAGCTGTTGGTAGTTCGAGGTCTCGTACGCGTTGCACGACCTGATAGGCACCCATGATGGACGCCACGGCGCAGAAAGTCGCGGTGACGATGACGCCAAGTTTGGTGGCCGGCGTGCGCCCTCTTGCGTTGGCAACGAGCAGATCGACATCGATGTCCCACCCGCACCACGGGCATCGGTCACCGGGGGCACCGGTGAGGTCGTAGTCGCACTCAGGGCAGAAGAGTTTGATCGCGTCTTCTGGGGTGTTTTCGTTTGCCAAGGTTGCGAAAATCCCATCGAGGATGGTCCGGTCACGAGGTGGGTTTGCACTTCGGTCCGCCCCGTCGTTTGCAGCTCGTCCTTACTGACCTGTTGTACCATCCATGGTGTCAGAATCTAGTCCGGTCGGCGTCAAACTTGCAGGGCATGCGTCTGTCTTATTCGAGCCGCTTCTTGAGTTCGTCGTAGGTTTCGAGTGGTCCCTGGAGGATGACGGAGTCACCGGGAAGCAGTTTTATTTCGCCTGACGGGTACATGGTTTCCGTTTCTCCGGCTCGATGGTGCCTGATCACACCGCAGGAGTAGTTTCGCATGACTTCGGCGACCGACTTGTTGGCCAGGGGGCCGGCCTCGCGCACTTCCCATTCGTACATGACGATGAGGTTCCCATCGAGCACGAAGCTGTTGATGATTTTGGGGTCGATGGCTGACATGCAGAAGGCGGGCGCAGCGATGGCGGACTGCGACATGGCTTGATGGATATCAAATCCGTCTCGAATTTTGTCGGCCATGTTCTGATCGAACATACGGAGTACGACGCGAATATCGGGTCTTACCTTTCGTGCATCGAGTGCAAATTCGAGGTTGGCGAGATCGTCGTTGGTGGCCAGGATAACGCTCTTGGCTTTTTCGACGTTGGCCTGCCGGAGTACGGCATCGTCGCGTGCGTCGCCAATAATCAATGGTGAGCCATCGCGTCGCAGTTCTTCGAGGAACCGGTTGGATTCGCTTTTCTCAACGACGACCACCTGTTCACCGAGTCGTCGCAGCAGGCGGAACGTTCGGAACCCCAGGCGTCCAAATCCGACAAGCACGATGTGATTGGACATGAGTGACGTCATGGTCTGGCACCAGCTCCGTTCAAAGCGTCGACGATCGCGAATAAGAAACGCGAAATCGACCATACCTTCGATAATAACGGTGAGTCCCAGCACGGGGACAACGAAGAAGAGAATGCGCAGGATCGTTGAGTCGGGGAACGCTTCGGGGGGCTCACCAAAGATGAGGCTCCAGGTGTAGTAGGTCGCGCGAAAGAGCGAGTGTTTCTTTTCGCGAACGTCGGCGCTCAGCGCTTTGACGACGAGATCGCGAACAGCCCTATCGTGGAATCTTCGAGT
>JBMYUM010000521.1:0-2689 GCA_049605375.1 Phycisphaerae bacterium
GCTCTTTCTCCTAACCACAGTCGCTGCCAAGCCTGTTGCCATGGAAGGACAGGCTTGAAGGCAAACAGAAGAGCGATCGTGCAGGAATGTCCCATTCGGTCGAAAGACCGGCTGACGACTTTCACTGCATGATCGCTCTTTTGCTGCGCGGACCCGGACCCGAGACGGTCACACCGTGGCGGCTACCAAAACCGCACCAACCTCACGCGTTCGATTCCTCTTTTTCCTTCAGCTCGGTGATGCGATCCCGGAGCCGTGCCGCCTTCTCGAATTCCAGCGCTTCGGCCGCCTCGAGCATCTCTTTCTCCAGCATGCTGATCAACTCGGTACGATCCAGATCATCTTCCGATGCACGAACGGCCTCCGCAGCCGTCTTGTACGCGCTGACCATTTTCTCCAGGCTGTTGCGAATCTCTTTCTGAATCGTCGCCGGCGCAATGCCATGCTCTTCGTTGTAAGCCATCTGAATCTTTCGACGTCGATTCGTCTCGTCGATGGCACGCTGCATACTCGGTGTCGTCGTGTCCCCGTACAATTTCACTTCGGCGTTTACGTTTCGAGCCGTTCGACCGATCATCTGTATCAACGACGTCTCACTGCGCAAAAAGCCCTCTTTGTCAGCATCAAGAATGCAGACCAACGACACCTCAGGAAGGTCGAGTCCCTCGCGAAGTAGATTGACCCCCACCAATACGTCAAATTTCCCTTCGCGCAGTTCACGCAAAATCGTCACACGTTCCAAGGTATCAATGTCCGCGTGCATGTAGCGACACTTGAAACCCTCTTGCTCGACATAAGAGGAGAGATCTTCCGCCAGACGCTTCGTCAACGTCGTCACAAGAACACGTTCCGACGCCGCCACACGCTCTCCGATTCGCTTCAGAATGTCCTGAACCTGACCACGAGCCGGCAGCACTTCGATCGGTGGATCAACCAGACCCGTCGGACGAATGATCTGCTCAACCACCTCACCGGCACACTTCTCAAGCTCAAACGGCGAAGGCGTCGCGGAAACAAACAGCACCTGGTGCCACATGCCCTCAAATTCCTCAAACGTCATCGGTCGATTGTCGAGACAGCTGGGGAGCCGGAAACCATGATCAACAAGCACCTGCTTACGTGCACGGTCACCGTTAAACATCGCCCGCACCTGCGGGATCGTCACATGCGATTCATCAATCACAAGCACGAAATCTTCAGGAAAATAATCCATGAGCGTATAAGGCTTGGCCCCCGGTTCGGTACCGTTCAGATGCCGCGTGTAGTTCTCGATACCAGAGCAGTAGCCAACCTCGCGAATCATCTCGACATCATACTTGGTCCGTGCCTGCAGACGCTGCGCCTCCAGCAACTTCCCGACGCGACGAAGCTGCATCAGACGCAAGTCGAGCTCTTCCATGATCGCATTGGTAGCGCTCTCGATGCGGTCTTCCGGCATCACATGGTGCACGGCCGGATAGATGTAGATACGCTCCATGACATCAAGCGTCTCGCTGTTCAGCGGATTGATCATCTCCAGTTTTTCAATCTCGTCACCAAACATCTCAATGCGATACGCAAACTGCTCGTAGGCCGGATAGAGCTCGACAACGTCGCCACGGACACGAAACGTCCCGCGCTGAAAGTCGAGATCGTTTCGGGAGTACTGAAGATCAACAAACTTCTTCAGCAATGAATCGCGATCAATCTCGTCGCCAACCACAAGCGAAATCACACTCGCCTTATAGGTGTCAGGAGAACCCAGACCGAAGATGCAGGACACGCTCGACACAATCACAACGTCACGTCGGGCAACCAGCGAGCTCGTCGCGCTCAGCCGCAACCGGTCAAGATCGTCATTTCGCGAGGCGTCCTTCTCAATGTAAATGTCGCGTTGGGGAATGTAGGCTTCGGGCTGATAGTAGTCGTAATAACTGACGAAATACTCAACCGCATTCGAAGGAAACAGATCGCGGAATTCCTCATAGAGCTGGGCAGCCAGTGTCTTGTTGTGGGAAATCACCAGCGCCGGTCGATTCAGCTTGCGGATGACATTCGCCATCGTAAACGTCTTGCCGGAACCGGTCACACCCAGCAGACACTGGTGCTTCTGACCCTCATCAAAACCCGTACGCAGTTTTTCTATCGCCTGGGGTTGGTCCCCACGCGGCTCGTATTCGCTGACTAACTGAAACTGACTCACCACTCATATCCGTTGATGATCTGAAAATCTGCGGCGGACACGGTACACATCACCGCATGCGCGAAACCAATCGATTCTATCAAGTCGAACGCGTACGGCGAGAAAAACAGCCGTCTGTACCCGAAAACGTTCGCCCCGCCGGTCGATAAGCGGCGCGGACGCGCATAAAAAAACCCCGCGAATCAAACACGGGGTCAACGAAATGACGTGAACAGCAACCGACGCGACTAGTAGTTGCTGCGGCGCTCCGGACGCTCAGGACGCGGGCGCGCTTCCCGAACGTTCAACATGCGCCCATCGAGATCCTTGCCGTCCATCTCGGAAATCGCGCGTTCGGCATCTGCATCGCTTTCCATTTCCACGAAACCGAAGCCACGCGAGCGACCCGTTTCGCGATCCGTGATCACGCGTGCTGAGCTGACCGCGCCAAACTGCTCGAAGTGTTCTCTGAGATCCTGATCCGCCGTGCTGTATGCCAAGTTTCCGACGTAGATGTCCATCCGACTG
>JBMYUM010000522.1:0-2658 GCA_049605375.1 Phycisphaerae bacterium
CGGCAGGTTTTTCGACTTCGACAATAAGCGTCAGTGGCCCCGGCCAGCCTTTCCGCATGAGTCTGCGGGCCAGCGGCGAGAGGTGATCCGTGTAGCGAATGGCATCTTCGGTTGACGCAACGTGCAGTGTGAAGGGCTTTCCGTCGAGTCGTTCTTTCGCACGACGCAGCCTGCCCAGCGCGTCAGGCAAATCGGCACGCGCACCGAGTCCGTACACCGTTTCCGTCGGAAAGGCGACCAATCCGCCCTCTTCGAGCACTTTTGCTGCACGCGTCGTGACGGCATCGCGATCCGCAGCGCTGTCGATGGTGATAATTTCAGAGATCATCAGCGGTTACCTAGGCCACAAACTAAAGGGTCGGTTGACCCTGTCAAGATGCCCGCTTGGGTTGAGGCTTGGTATGTATGGAAATGTAAGGGTCAGCGTACCGACTCGGGCCGGTTCTTGTTGTGGTCGATTAATGCGGATAACGTTCTTTCACGCTCCCTATCTGGGTGGGGAGCCATTCCAAGAACTCAAAGGAAAAAGGCATGAACGTCTGCAGAATTTCCCATTCCTTCGCACTACTTGCGGTGATCGCTGTGGCGTCATCACCCGTAGCCGGTAAACCACTCCCAACGGATTCCCGTATCCGCACTGGCAAGTTGGGTAACGGCCTGACCTGGATGTATCGTAAACACGATAATCCTCCCGGGAAGATGGCCTTCAATCTCCATGTGCGCAGTGGTTCACTGAACGAGACCGATGCGCAGCAGGGCCTTGCCCACTTTCTGGAACACATGTGCTTCAATGGGACGGACAACTTCCCTCCGGGCAAGCTGATCCCCTACTTCGAGGGTATCGGGATGCAGTTTGGTCAGCACCTCAATGCGTTCACCAGCTTCGATCAGACAGTCTACATGTTGTTTACGCCAACGACGGATGTTGATCGGGTTGACGAAGCGCTGATGGTTCTCAGCGATTACGCCTTCCGTTGCCTGTTGCTTGAGGAAGAGATCGACAAGGAACGCGGTGTCGTTCTGGAAGAGTCGCGAACCGGAAAAGGACCGTTCGAACGGCTGCGCAATCAAGTCTGGCCGCGATTGTTCCCGGGTACACGGTTTGCCAATCGTCTTCCGATCGGTAAGGAGGAGATTGTTGAGAACGCAACACGGCAGGATTTCGTCGATTACTATCGTACATGGTATCGGCCCGAGAACATGACGCTGGGCATGGTGGGCGATGCCGAACCGGACGCATTCCTTCCCATCATCGATAAGTGGTTCGGGCAGTACAAGCCAGCCGTTCCCGCCAGACCCCAGGAGATAGCGGGATTCAAGCCGTTTACCGAACGTCGCGCGATTGTCGCAACTGATCCGGAAATGCAGTGGGCCAGCCTTCAGATGACACGCATCGACGAAGGCCGTCCGCCGACCACCGATTTTTCACAGGCACGTACCGAACTGGTGGAGGGCATTGGCAGTTGGCTGGTCGGTCGTCGTTTTGACGATCAGATCCAGAAAGGCAATGCCTCTTACCTGTTCGCCGGCGCATCCGTTTCCTCCTTCTTTAATGACGGCATGATCGTTGATGGTTCCACTCGTGGCGAGCCCGGTCAATGGGAGGATATGCTGCAGCAGCTCATCGTCGAGATCAAACGTGCTCGTGAGCATGGTTTCACCGAACGTGAGATTGAGATGGCGAAGAAGGAGTTCATTGCAACAGCTGAACGTGGCGTTAAGACGGAACCCTCCCGTAATGCTCGTGGTATCGTTGGCGCGATCGTGCGTAACGTGAATTCGCGCGAGCCGTCGATGTCGGCTCAGCAGGAGCTGGATACGCTCAACGAGATTCTTCCGAGCATCAGCGCGGACGACGTATCCCGCACTTTCGCCAAGCACTTCAAGCCTGGTGTATTCACGTATGTGCTTCAGATGCCGGATCGCGAAGAGCTGGCGGTTCCCAGCGAGGCCGATGTTCTGGCTGCTGCGAAACGCGCCTGGGCCGTGGATGTTGCACCGCTGGAATCGGATGAATCGCCGACTACGTTGCTGGCACAGATGCCGACGGCTGGCAAGGTGGTTGAGTCATCCAAGGATGATGAACTCGGAATCACGAGCGCCTGGTTGTCGAACGGCGTTCGCGTGCACCATCGCTACATGGATTACAAGAAAGACTCCGTCTGGGTAACGATTGCCCTGGCAGGAGGTGAGATTGAGGAAAGTGCCGACACGGCCGGCGTCACCATGGTGGCATCACTAGCGGTCAACGACGGTGGTACGAGTCGCCTCACGTCGACGAACATTCGTGACATCATGACGGGTGTCAACATTGGTGTGAGCGCTTCGGCCGGTGGTGATGCGTTCACGATTCGCGTGGCGGGTTCGCCGGATGATCTCGAGCTAGGTCTTCAGCGTGCCCACGCGGCACTGGTCGACGGGAAGATCGAAAAAAGTGCGTTTGATACGTGGCGTCAGGGTATGCTCCAGCAGCTGGAGATGATGGAAACCATGCCCCCGGTCCAGGCCCAGATCGCGATGGCCGATCTCCTTTCCGGCGGCGACCCCCGTTGACGAGTCAAACACGTCGATCTGAGGGACACCTAGTGCGTCTGAAGTGGTCGTGCTACCGGACACAATAACGGCCTTCGACGAGAATCGAATGCAACCGTCAGTAGG
>JBMYUM010000523.1:0-270 GCA_049605375.1 Phycisphaerae bacterium
ATTCGGTGAGCGTGATCACGTCGAGGACGGCATCTTCACTTGTCGATGTACCGAACGCGTTCGAGATTTCACAGTAGTAGGTACCTTCGTCAGCCGGACCTGCCCCGTTAATGAACAGGGTGTCGCCGAACGAGATGACTTCTTCACCGTCTTTGAACCACTGATAGCTGAACGGGCCCGTTCCGACAGCGGTCACGCTGAATTGCACGGAACCCGATTCGCAGATATCTGCGTTATCAGGCTGATCGGAGATGAAGGGCGGTGCCTCGG
>JBMYUM010000523.1:280-2651 GCA_049605375.1 Phycisphaerae bacterium
TGCACAGGATGTCGCGGATGCGGAAGTTGTCGAGGGCTGCCTCGACGACCGATCCCGCGCCAGCGTCTTCCACGGTGAATCGGAACCGCATCTGATTCGTAACGGCGATGGCATCTGCGATTGGATACTGTACATCGAACCAACCACCTTGAACTTCTGAGCCGGCCGGTCCGACCGTTTCCAGGTTGGTCCAGTTTGCGCCACCATCGTTGGAAACATCCACGATGAAGACGTCGGCCTGTGGAGAATCACCTTCGACGTTGGAGTACCAACGTGTGTACGACACTTGCGGGTCGAACGTCGATGACAGGTCGAAGACCGGGGAGGTCAGCGTGGTCGGTGCATCGTCGACATCACTGTTGCAGTCGCCGGGGTCATTTTCGGTCAGCCAGCATGCACCGGAACCGTCGAAGTCAGCCAGCGGGTTTCCGCGATTGCAGTTGGTGACCGGTACACCGCGTTCCCAGGCGCCCGGTGCGGTGCCCGTGGCGGCCCAACCATCGTCAGCTTCAAAGTTGAAGCTGGCTTCCGTGGTCAGGTCGGTCGCAGACAAGACGGTGAAACCGCCTTCCGTTCCAGCATTCGGCGGGTCGGTTACGGTACCGCCACCGCTCACGCCGGCCTGGAAGAAGTACTCAAGGGTATCACCGCATGGCGTGGACGGCAGAATGGCCTGGTAGACGTTCTGCGTGACTTCGTTCATCGAAACAAAGGTGTAGCTACCCGTGCCGTTGAAACGGTACGCAAGCTGACCGGAACCCGGTACTGGTGAACCGGCGAGATTCTCGACGTTCACATTGACGACGTTCTGCTGATCCGGGAGTACCGTAGCGGGCAGCCCTTGGGGATAAGCAAAGAAAATCGCCTGCAGCTCGGGGCAGGTCATGCCATGGGAGTTAAACGCGTTGCAGATCTGCGTGTAGTGTGGCGTTCCGTTGTTGATGTTGCCGTCATCGTCGTCCAACATCAGGAAGTCCACTGCAATCTGCGGTGTGATGGAGGTTCCGGTGTGCAGCAGAACCGAGTTCAGCGTCAGGCCGCCAAGAATCTCGCGGTAATCACCTGGATTGGTGGCGAGCAGGTTGTCGCGGGTATCCCAAACACAACCTGAGATCAGTCGTCCACAGCTGTGACAAGGTCCACCGCAGTTGGTGGTGCAGCTTCCGGCCGAGTACTGGCACGAATTGTTCGCATCACGAAGCGGATTGTTGCAATCGCCGAGGAAGCCGAAGCCGGTACCTGATTCGTCGGTCACAAGGACGCCGATCGAGTCCGACATACCTTCACCATACTGGCACTGACCGCTACCAGCGACCTGAACGATGTGATGCCCATACTCGTGATAGACCACCGATGACCATGCCATGTTTGGTCCGCCACCGCTCGCGAGGCAGAAATTGATGGACGGTCCGGATGTAATGTACTGTGCGTTGTTCGGGCAGATTCCACCCGTGTTGTTAACGTTCACCTGGAATTCCGGCTCATTCCCGATCTGCGGGAAGGAGGGGTTAATTTCCAAGAGGTAGTCGCGAACGATGTTCGAGTGGATGTACGCGTCGACCTGGGCTCGAATCAACTCGGTATTGCCCGGGTTGTGCGTAATATCCAATTCGCCCGAACCAGGTACGGCGAGGCTGATGGATGCCTCCGCCCCCGAGTTGTTGAACACGCGGAACCACTGGCCACGGATTTCGGAGGTGAGGGTCAGGCCGGACGGCTGGTCGGGGATGAAATAGTCACCATTGACGTCAGCGAACGTCGATGCACCGCTGTTCAGGTTGACGAGGGCATACGGCAGTCCGAGCAGGGACTGGTTTTCGCAAATATCCGCACCCGTGCCTTCCGTACCGATACCACCGATGTTTCCAAACACATCGACGTCATGCGATTGGTTTTCTTCGTAGATGATCTCGCCGGTCTTGGCGTCTGCAATGAAGAGCCAGGACTCATACGCATCCAGTTCGTTAAGGAGGAACTTGATCGCAAATCGGGGTTGATCCGGGTCGTTGTATCCAGCCCAGATGGTCTTTTCGGGAGCGGTCACTTCAACTTTGTTGCTGAAAACCGGGTGGGCGCGACGGGCTTCCGTCACGGCGATATCGAGTGCGTCGGGCGAGACGACGCCGTCCGTTTGGAACATGCCCAGTGGGCGTACTCCGTTTCGCACCATAACGACCGGAAAGTTCGGTTCGTTGCGGACGAGCAGACGAACGTCTGAACGGAAGACGGGAATGTCGCCATAGTATTGACGGTAGTAGACGGCCGTCATTTTGTAGGTATTGGTTGCCTTGTCGTACATCAAAGGCTGTTCGTGGCGCCGATCGGCCAAGAGGCTCTCGGGGCGGAGATCATTGGATGCCACGCCGAGAAT
>JBMYUM010000524.1:0-2624 GCA_049605375.1 Phycisphaerae bacterium
TGGAAGACTCTCGGTCGTAAGCCCATTCGCGTTCACCATCCGTATGATGGACAATCATACAGAATCGTGCGCCCTCACCCGCAGCAGTCCATTGCAACATCTCCAGATCCCCGTCGGAATTTCCAAAAGCTGCTAACGGCCGACGTCCAAAGTGGTGGTTGATCGCGACAGGCTTCCCTCCGTGATCGTCTACAAAGTTGATTTCGGGAATTCGCACCAGCACCGGTTGCCCGTCTCGCATTTCGAACTTCGTCTTGATGCTGCTACCGATGACCTGCTCTGGTGGAATGCCATACACGCGTTCCGACCACGGACGCATGAATTCAATACCGCCACCCGACGTGATGCACGTTTGGAAATCATTGGCACGCAGAAACGCCAGCAATTCCAACATCGGCGTGTAGACCATTTCGGTATACAAACGATCGGTTTCCGGATGCTTCGCCGAAGCAATCCAACCTTCGACTCTCTTTCGAAATTCGACGGTGGTCGTATCGCCATGTGTCGCAAGGACAATCTCCATCAGTCCTCGCTTCCCGCCGGCCAGAGCTGCATGTACGTCGCCATCAAGGATGGCCTTGAACGGCTGCTGATCCACCCACTCCGGGTGTTGCGCGGCCAGTGCTTTGACTTGGTCGATGGCGAACGCCAATTGCACATATATGGGCTGTTCGGACCAGAGTGTTCCGTCATTGTCAAAGACTGCAAGCCGTTCTGCAGGCGGCACATAAGAGGGACTGGTCGGATTCGTGACCGAATCAACAAATTGTATGATGGATGACCTGGCCTCTCCTTCATTCCATGACCTCAGGAGATGAACGTCACGAGGGCCGGATACACACGAAACAGAGGCTAAACAGCTAGCGACAGCGGCTGTACAAACGAGCCATGCATAGTTGCTACTTCGGTCCATCATCACAACTCACCCCCGGCATACCTGAAAAAACTTCAGAAAAGTCCGCGAAGTCACGACGCTCACAACGGGACCGCATGGTATCGTCGGAGCAGTAAGACCGAAATCAGCACCTTGCCAAAAATCGCGCGAACTGGCTCGGGTCAGCATGGCCCCAAACCGAGGCACTCGCAAGGGTCTTCATACGGATAGCCCTGAGCTTGAAAACCCTGGACGGCCCGTAAGATATCCACGAAATTTATGACGCTGAAATCAGGCACGTTAGATGGATCTCCAGTTCCCTCCAGATCCAGCCAGACTTTTGTGGTCAATTGGATGTTCTGGAAGCCGAACAGAACGGCTTGGACATCGACGAAGTTTACGACGCCATCGGGTGGCGACCACGGGCCCGCTGAACCTACCGTGTCACCCCATGCCACAGCAGTCGGTAACGAAATGGCCAACGAGTATTCACCTTCATCCGCAAGATCGCTACCGAGTCCGATTGACTGCACGAAGTACCGATGCCCCGGCGAGATACTGCAGTCGCCAAGATGAATCGAATCGCCATTGGCATCCTCATCCCAATCAGCATATCGCGGGGCAGCGTCCAGCCTGGCCAGCCACTTCGGGCTTCCCTCGGGTCCCGAAACCTCGACTTCGATAGGCTGCCCCATCCAGCCGAGTGTACGATCAACACCTGCGTCAAAAACGCCATTGTCATTGCTATCGAGTGAGACGCGTCGTGCAGTCTGAACGCCGCTGTTGCCATCAGCAGGTGCAATGGAGATGTACCTGTTCTTAGGCACATAACATGTTCCACCCTCGCATGTGGCCACACCTTCGCAATCGGCGTCAACGTTGCACGTCACGAATATGGAATCTTCGGCCTTTGGTGCAATAGCAAAGGCAGGAGAATAATCCCAGATACCGCGACCATATGTGCCGAATCGGATTGTCGCGCCGTCGTCGACGGATTCGACAGACCAGTAAGTCGTAAGTGGGGCCATGTTGCCCATGATGTTCTCCCACTCTCCGCTTTGGCGATCCCATCGATACGCGCCGGCTTCAGTTGCGGCATACAGGTCTCCAGTGTTGGCCGCGAACGTGACGCCGTAGACCATCGTCGATGGCAATCCGTTTGCCTCGGCACTGAAGCTCACGCCACCATTTGTCGAGCGGACAACACCGGGATTGCTGTAACCTGATCCACTGACCGCCACCTCCATCGGATCGTTCGGGTTGATTGCAATCGAGTTGCCATAGAAATAGTGCTGCGATGGACCGGTACTTCCCGACTGGGTCCAATTGTCACCACCATTGGTAGAATAGTAGAGTCTTCCCGCATTGGTGCATGCATAAGCGCGATTGGTTTCCGGCGGTGCGAATTCCAATGCAGAGAGGTACGCGTTCCCACCTGTCGAGAAATCAAAAGAAGAATGGACAAGGGGCGTCCATGAATTGCCCGACCGTGTATAGCGATACAGACGATCTCCGCAGAAGAAGAACTGGTTGGGGTCCGTCGGATGTGCCTCAACCGGGGGAAGCCACGAATGGTCAGAGCCGTCAGGAAATCCGGTGGTGTGCAAGATGGGGTTCTGCGCGTCCTCCTGAATCAGGACGAAACCAGGATAGGTACAGTACACCAGATTGTGTGTTCCATCGGTACTGGTCATATGCCCGTAGTCACCGCTGATCAACTGGGTCATCGGTGTAGACGGGCCGTTAGCAT
>JBMYUM010000525.1:0-2595 GCA_049605375.1 Phycisphaerae bacterium
CGATCTGGTCCTCTACAACGGGCTGATGCTGGAAGGCAAAATGGCGTCGGCGCTGAACAAAATTTCGAAACGAAAACGAGTCCGGGCCGTTGCTGATGCCGTCCCCAAAGAATCGCTGATGGTGCCGGAAGGCGAGGAAGGGCATGCAGATCCTCACCTGTGGATGGACGTCAGTCTGTGGAAACAGGTCAGCATTCTGATCCGCAATGAACTGACCGAACTTGATCCCTCAGGAAGTGATTACTTCGCCGACCGTTGCAAGACATACGTCGAGAAACTCGAAAAACTCCATGCCTACGCCACCAGCGCCATTACGGGCGTTCCGAATCAGCAACGTCTGCTCGTCACCGCGCACGATGCGTTCCAGTATATGGGGCGAGCGTACGGATTCGAGGTCAGAGGTATTCAGGGAATCAGCACGGAATCCGAAGCCGGCATCGCAGATGTCAATGCACTGGTAGATCTGTTGGTCAGTCGAAATGTTCAGGCCATTTTCGTCGAGACGTCAGTTTCTGACAAAAACGTCAGGGCACTGATCGAAGGTGCCGCCGCGCGTGGTCATACGGTGACCATCGGTGGAACACTATACTCGGATGCCATGGGGCCGGCACAAACCTACGAAGGTACCTATATCGGAATGATCGATCACAACGTGACCGTCATCGCGTCAGCGCTCGGTGGATCGGTTCCAGAAAAGGGTCTCAATCAGAAATTGAACCGCTGAAGCTAGTATGAAGACCAGCCTTCACGAGAATCAGAAAAACGCGGTCTCCCAACAGGATCACGATCCAAGGGCGCCGCTGTCTATCCACGACATGACCGTTGCCTACCGACGCAAGCCGGTACTGTGGGACATTGACTACGCGGCGCCGTGCGGAAGTCTGATAGGCATTTGCGGCCCGAACGGCGCAGGCAAAAGCACGATGATCAAGGCATGCCTCGACCTCGTGCCGAAAACGTCAGGGAGCGTACGCATCTTTGGCAAGACGTACCGCCAGCAGCGCAGCCAGGTCGCATATGTTCCCCAACGCGAAAGCGTCGATTGGGACTTCCCCGCCAGCACGCTCGATACGGTTCTGATGGGAACCTACGGGCGACTTGCCTGGTGCATGCCACCACGAAAGAAAGAAAAAGAAGCCGCAATGAGCGCGCTCGAGATGGTTGGAATGGCCGACCTCGCTCAACGCCAGATCAGCAAACTCTCCGGCGGGCAGCAACAGCGGGTCTTCCTCGCGCGTGCTCTGGTACAGGATGCCCGACTCTATCTCATGGATGAGCCGTTTGCCGGTGTCGACGCCGCAACAGAAGCCGCCATTGTTGCGATCCTCCGACGTCTCAAATCGGAAGGACGGACTGTCATTGTGGTCCATCACGATTTGCAGACCGTGCCCGAATACTTCGATCAGGTGCTGCTGCTGAATATGCGTATCGTTGCGGCCGGCGACACCGAATCGACATTCACACGCGAAAACCTGCAAAGGACATACGGCGGCCGACTGACGCTGCTCGATGCGGCAGCCGAAGCGGTCAAAAGGGGCGGCCGAAAATGATGAGCCGTACCGCCTGGTGGTTATGCCTGTCTGTTCATCTTGTCATCGTCCCGGCCGTATCAAAAGCAAGCGAACCGCCGCCGCGACAAAGCTCGCAGAGTCAAGTAGTCGAGCCCACGTTCGGGAGTCAGGCGTCATGGGGCAATCGCCTGATCGATACCCTGTTGCTCCGGCAGCACACAACGCGCATCGTTGTGGTCAATACCGCTTTACTCGGGCTGGCCGCCGGACTCATCGGCTCCTTTGCCTATCTGCGAAAACGTGCGTTGATGGGAGACGCACTCAGCCATGCGACATTACCCGGCGTTGTCGCAGCCTTCCTGTTGACCGGTTCCAAAGGCCTCGTCCCCCTGATGCTCGGAGCAGCGACCACCGGAATTCTGGGAGTCCTGACCGTCATCTTCATCGCCCGATACTCACGACTGAAAGAAGATGCTGCGATTGGAATCGTGCTGAGCGTTTTCTTTGCCATGGGCCTGACGTTACTCAGCGTCGTTCAGGGATTGGAAGGCGCTGATGCCGCCGGCCTGAAGGATTTCATCTACGGCCGCCCGGCCTCGCTGACCATCGCCGACTCCCGGCTGATACAGATCGCCGCCGTGATCATCATTCTCATCACCGTACTGTTATTCAAAGAATTCAAAAGTATCTGTTTCGATCAGTCGTTCGCCGCAGTCATCGGCAGACCGGTGCTGCTCTTCGATGTTCTCATGATGGCGCTGGTCGTACTGGTCACGGTCATCGGGCTGCAGGCCGTGGGACTCATTCTCATCGTGGCTCTGCTGATCGTCCCGCCTGCAGCGGCCAGATTCTGGACCGACAACCTGAACACGATGGCCGTTACGGCGTCCGTATTCGGTGTTGCAAGCGGATACTTCGGCGCGTGCGTCAGTGCGATGGCACCGAAAGTGCCAACCGGAGCGGTGATCATACTCGTTGCAGGCTTACTTTTCGCGATCAGCATGCTGGTTGCACCGCATCGAGGCGTGCTGTCTTCCCTCGTGCGCGACATGACCCTGCGGCGGCGAGTCGCATCACAAAATGT
>JBMYUM010000526.1:0-2588 GCA_049605375.1 Phycisphaerae bacterium
GTCGACAAGCCGCTGCGTCTCAGTGTCTTCGGCCGAAGTCACAACGTGCTTCCCCTGTGAATTGTCGCACTTGTTGTTGACCACAACGATCGGTGTTCGGCGGAATACGCTCTCAAAACGCTCGTGGAATTGGCATAGTTCTGCATTCCTGTCTGATTCCGGGCGCGTGATGTCATGGATCCAAAGAATGACGTCGGCCCGGTTGACCTGCCGTCCGATCGTTTCGATCGCCTGTGCTTCGAGCTGATCAGCGGTGTCACGGTCACCGGCGGTATCGATGAGCGAAATGGGAAGACCATCCCAATCAGACTGCACCTCCACCCAATCTCGCGTGGTTCCCTCCAAATCAGAAACGAGGGCGGCATCTCGGCCACAGAGGCGGTTGAGCAACGTGGACTTCCCTGCGTTCGGGCGTCCAGCGATGAGAACGACGATGCCTTCGATCAGAGGCCTGCACGAATCGAAACGGTCGGCCATCTCGTACAGGCTGGTCCGCAACTCTGAATCCGATCGCGACGCGTAGGGGGGCATGCCGAGAGCCTTGGGAATACGACGTCTCTGCGATGCGATCAATTGAGCGGAACGCTTTGTTCGAGCGCGTTCGAGCGCAGCCAGAATCGCACCTTCGATCGAAAAGCAATCATGGGTGACGGTTTCGGAATACTGGGGGTGAGCATGAAGAACGGCGCCGGCCTGGACAATGACTTCGAGCACACGTTCCATCACGCGTTTTCCGCCATGCGTGGTCAGGTCGACGAACGGTCCATGCTGTTGGATTCCGGTTGCAACGATGACGTCATCGAGGTCATTTTCATTCACCGTCAGTTTGCCGTAGGCCAACCGACCTGCGGGTGGAAGGGGCTGATGCAGCAGTTGTTCAATAATCGTGAAGGATTCTGGCCCGGACACGCGTATCAAACCGACCGCACCGGTACCGGGTGGTGTCATCACGGCAACCTGGGTGGTTTCGCCGCTCATTTTATTTCGGCTTGCGCAATGTGCTTTCGATAGGCAACGCCGAGCCCGCGCAGGGTCAGATCTCGAACCGGGGTATCGATGTAGTCGCAGGCAGGAAGAAGCAACTCGAGATCACCGCCGGTCGCGACAACTTGAGGCCATCGATTGAGGGCGGTGGCATAGCCCTCCACCAACCAGCGAACGGCGCCGGCAATGCCACGACAGACGCCATTTTGAATCGCTTCCTCGGTGTTCTTGCCGATGAAGGAATCCGGTAGAAGCGGTGATACGTTCGGCAACTGCGCGGTCTGCTCAGCCAGTGCCTGCAGTTGCATGGAGACGCCGGGGAGAATGGCACCGCCTTGAAAGACGCCTTCGTCGTTGACCAGGTCGACCGTTGTTGCCGTTCCGAAGTCAACCACGATGCACCCCGTTTGCAGTTTGTCGTATGCCGCCGCAGCCGCACAGACGCGGTCGACACCCACTCGGGTTGCGTCCTCAACATCGACCTCGAGCGGCAGCGCCACGCGTTCCCCGACAACAAGCGTGTCTTTCTCGATCCGATCCCAAACGTATCGGCCGATTTCGTCGCGGAAATCGGGTACCACCGATGCAACGATTACCGCGCCGGGAATGCCATTGGGAATAGCGTCTGCATGGGCTTCGAAAGTCTCTTTGAATTTTTCAACATCACCGGTTGGAAAGGCGATCGGAGTCTTGATCTGCTCGTCGAACCAGGTCGCGATGGTGGTGTGGGTGTTACCGATCTCGACGACGAACGCCGGTGCTGCCGCTGCTGCTTCCGCTTCAGGATTCATCATCTTCAACTGACCTCAAATGGGGTGGCGTGGGCAACTTGATGTCCACTTGCTCTTTCTCTACGGGTTTCTCCGTTGCGACCATCGTCCAGATCTTCTCGGCGAGCGGTCGGAGCCCCTTACCTGTTGCGGCACTGATCGGGATCACGTCCTGACCCGCCGCTTCTCGGAGTTCCGCAATGACGTCGTCATCCGGTGCAAGATCCGTTTTGTTGGCTGCTACGATTTCCTGTTTGGCAGCCAACTCCGGACTGTATTGCGTCAGTTCATTTCGAATCACGCGATAGGCCTCGGCGGGCGAGATTTCGGAATCCTGTGTGCCCACATCGACGACGTGCAAGATCGTTCGCGTCCGTTCAATGTGCCGCAGGAACTCATCACCCAGTCCCGCGCCCGTGTGTGCGCCTTTAATCAGTCCCGGGATGTCCGCCATCACAAACCGCCGGGCGTCGGTCAGCTCAACAATCCCGAGTTGGGGTTGCAGCGTCGTGAATGGGTAGGCTGCGATTTTAGGTTTGGCCTTGGAAAGCCGGGACAACAACGTGCTCTTACCGGCATTGGGCAGACCGACCACGCCGACATCAGCGAAGAGTTTCAGTTCCAATCGCAGCCAACGCTCATCGCCAAGCGTTCCAGGTTCGAACTCATACGGTACTTGGTTGGTCGACGTTGCGTAGTGGCAGTTTCCCCGCCCACCTTTTCCGCCCTGTGCGACGCAAACCCGCACGCCCGGCTCATTGAGATCTTTCAGGAGAATGTCCGTCTCGCGATCGTAAATCAATGTTCCGATGGGGAGTTCCAGCACGAGATCTT
>JBMYUM010000527.1:0-2557 GCA_049605375.1 Phycisphaerae bacterium
GGCGGCCAGTCGATTCATGTCACGGTACTTGTGCAGTCCAGTTTCGAAGTCTTTTCGTCCGGCGATCAATTTTGGTGGGTCGAGTACGACCACGCCGAAGGTCTTGTAGTTTGACGCCATCTGACGCATATAGGTGAATGCATCAGCGTGGACGGTGTTGACCCTGACCTGGTTGAGGTTGGCATTTCGTTTGGCCAGTTCCACGGCGTCTTCATCGAGGTCGACGCAGTGGACCTCGGACGCGTCGCCGAGTTTCTTGGCATAGATCCCAAAACCACCACTGAAGCAGCATAGGTCGAGGACGTTGGTGCCGGCGACCATTCTCGAGAGTTGAAGCCGATTTTCTCGTTGGTCACAGAAGAAGCCAGTCTTGTGGCCAAGCTCGAAGTTGACGGAGAACCGAATACCGTTTTCCTGAAGTGTGATCTGTTTGGGAAGGTCGTCTGAGCGTTCCACGTCTGCGGCGACCTGTTCCAGGGATTTCGATGATTCATCGAATGTCAGTCGGTAGTGCTTGGCTTTGGAGGCTTCCAGTAGTGGGGGCAGCCAGTGTTCTCGCTGATGCCACATGCCGGCACTGTAGATGACGATGGAGAGTACATCCTGGTAGAGGTCGGCTGTCAGACCGCTCAGTGCATCGCCCTCTGCGTGAATCAACCGAAAGGCGTCGGTTTGATTTTGCAGGTTGAGTTGCGACAGTCGCAGGCTGCAGGCGCGATTGATCGCTTCTGGCCAGTTTGCGTTGTCCCATTCTTCTTCGCCGAAGTTCAGCATGCGAAGGGCGAGAATCGACTTGGGGTTATAGAGTCCGATGCCGAATCTCTTGCCGCGTCGATCGTAGACATTGACGACGGACCCTGGGTTTGCGTCGGGAGAAGACGCACCGATCATCTTCTTGAAGATGAGGGTTTTGTAGGCAACCGATCGAAGTTCGACCCACGGCGTGGCGCGATTGGCATTGTTTTGATCTGTCGGTTTCATGATTGTGTATAGATCGTAGGGTCGGTGATACCGGCTTCCTGAAATCCTTTCCGTCGGAGATGGCAACTGTCGCATCGCCCGCATGCTCTTCCTTTGTCGTCAGGATCGTAGCAGCTGTGCGTTATGCCCAGGTCGACGTTGAGTCGGCTTGCTTCTTGAATCGTTGCAGCCTTGGACAGTCCGATCAGTGGCGAGTGAATCGTCAGTGGATTTCCTTCGACGCCGATTTTTGTTCCAAGTCTTGCGGTGTCCTGAAATGAACGGATGAATTCCGGCCGGCAGTCAGGGTAGCCGGAGTAGTCGACGGCACTGACTCCGATGAACAGGTCATTGGCACGCACTGTTTCTGCGTAGGCGGTCGCAAAGGCCAGGAAGATGAGATTTCTTGCCGGCACATAGGTGACGGGTATTTCGTCGTCGCTGGTTGGCGTTTCGTCGGCCGTATGCTTGGGGACGGCAATGTCGTCGGTCAGTGCGGATCCACCGAAGATACGGAGGTCGATCGTTTGAATGACGTGGTTGCGGATCTTAAGGGAATCGGCGACGCGGCGTGCGGCGTCGGTTTCAACGGCATGTCTTTGTCCGTATTCGAAGGTCAGGGCGCAGGGGTTGAATCCTGCTTCAATGGCGAGCGCGGCGGTTGTTGCGGAATCGAGTCCGCCCGAAAGCAGG
Organism: Phycisphaerae bacterium; assembly: GCA_049605375.1. Lineage (GTDB taxonomy): Bacteria > Planctomycetota > Phycisphaerae > UBA1845 > UBA1845 > JADFOB01. The sequence continues at coordinate 1,654 of JBMYUM010000527.1, forward strand.
ACAACACAGGGTTTTTCCATACCTGACTTCTACTGTGCGAGCTGAGTTAGCTGTATTGAATCCGGGGTTTCTGATCAAATTGACCGGGGCATGGCGCGGTCTGCGTTATTGCCCGTAAATCCTCGTCTGGAGCGGCACTCTATGTGACGCGCAGCCGGCTGTCCATGCAAGTTAAGCGACGAGGGTCGATAAAAACGTGCCTCATTGGGGTGAAATCGGGGTTGGGGAATACCGTTGGTGTTTCCGCGTGTTGAAGGCCCCGGTAGCAGCCGATAAGTTCGTGGGTTCTGCCTGGCAGGGCCGGTTCGGGTGGGTTTTTCACGCGATTTCGCGTGTGCGCCCGCATCCCGCACCATCGGCGAAAGAGCCGTTGCGGCAGATTGGCGTGGTTTCGCGCATCGCATCGGTTCTGGATTTGTTTTGATAGGAGACATCGATCAGATGAACAATAAGTTGACGAAGCGAGTATTCGTAGCGGTTCTGGGGGTTGGACTGCTCGGCGGTATGGCGTGGGTGCAGGCGTTGGATCAGAAGCATGATCATCATGGCAAAGATCATGTTCATGCGTCACTCGGCAAGCCGGCTCCGGCATTTGCGCTGAAGGGTATCGATGGTAAGGAGTACAAGCTGTCGGATTTCAAGGGCAAGATTGTGGTTCTGGAGTGGATGAACCACGAATGTCCGTTTGTTGTGAAGGCGCACGATGACAAGCTGATGACCGGAACGCTTGCCAAGTTCAAAGACAAGCCGGTTGTTTGGCTCGGCATTGATTCGAGTTGGTTCTGTGAAGACAAGGCTGACAGTATCAAGGGTTGGGCCAAGAAGATGAACATCGGCTATCCAATTCTTCTTGACGCCAAGGGCGCAACGGGGCATCAGTATGGTGCGCGCAGCACGCCTCACA
>JBMYUM010000528.1:0-2530 GCA_049605375.1 Phycisphaerae bacterium
TTTCTTGCCGTCTACTACCTCTAACAACTCGGCTCTACTTGGAGAACTAAAGGGCGCTAAGATTAGTCGCACTGGTGATGCGTGCAATATAACGCCAGGCGATCGCTTTTTGCTTAGATTTCGGGCTAGTGTTGTGTTGGAGGGATCTGTTCAGAATTGTTCAGTTGGAGTTACTCCAGATTGCGTAAACGACATTGTGGTACAAGGCTCGGTTATTGGTGATTTGAGCAACGAGATAGTAGCGACGGCTTCTGCCGGTCCCGTTCTCATCGATGCTGTCTGCCGCGATTACGAAGTTGATAAGCTGGTGTCTGTCGATGGCGGCTCGTTCAACAACTCGGCGGCTGTATTTGAGGGCACCCAGCAACTCACATACCGTTTTGACGTCACCAATGACGGTGAGGTCGATGAGACGATCGCGATCAATGATCCGTGCTTGTGCAACGCGGTAAATGGAACGGCCGGGGTCAGCTTCGTAGCTAACGCCTGCAGCTTCTGCACAGTGAACAACGGATCGGTTAGTCTTGATGTTCCAGCCGGTTCGTCGGCACCCTCGATCGATTGTTCGATTCAATTCGCCAACAATGACGCCGTAGAAGCGTTCGTTGCCTGGGACGATTCAAATGATCCCAACGGATTGTGTTGCCCTGAGCAGAACCCAAACAACGATGAGGATGAGTGCTTCTGTAACCGAGTCACGGCTGTCGCGAACGTCGATGACCCAACTAACGAAATCTGTGGCAACGAACCACTCCCCTACGAAGATCAGGTTGAAGTCTGCTACCGAGTTTGCGACCTGACGGTGAGAAAACAGGTCCGCTGTTGTGACGATGCTGAAGTCGGTCCGGAAGAAGGTTGGGTCGATGATCCCGAGACGCTCCAAGTGTCGCCGGGTGCATGCATTGAGTATCGCGTGATCGTGGAGAATGTAGAAGAAGATCCGAGCCTCGCACTTTGCGCTATCAAGGTAAATGATAGCTACGTCAACGGTGACAATCTGGCTGGTACGCCGTTCTCCTGTCAGGTCAATCGACCCAGCTGTAACGATTTATGCCCGACCACTTTCGGTTTTGGCGATCAATCCGACCGGATTTGTCGATTGGACCCACCTTTGCAGTTCGGGCAGACGGTGGTCATGACCTATCGCGCACTCTTGCGCGAAGATGCGGATCCGGCCGATGCCATCACCGAATTGGTTCAGGCGTATGGGGCTATCGAAGTAGACTGCCCGTCAGATCCGAACGCAGAGCCATCGTTCAGTTGCGATGCCGAAGATGATGTCGTCGTCGAAATCGCGGATTGCGATTACGCGGTGGATAAGTGGGTCGCTTGTGAAGAACCACGACTTCCGGCCAATGGCCCGCTGAACCCGAATGCGATTTGGAAAGCAGATGTTGAGACGATTCCAGGTGCACGCGTGGCGTACCGCGTCCAGATTTGTAACGACGGTGAGGCCCCACTGACCGCATTCCAGCTTCAGGATGACTTGACCTGTCAGGACTGGCTCGTACCCAACAGCGTCGTTGCCGACATTGGTGGCGTACTCCAGCCGTGTATTGATTCGTTTGCCGACCTGAACGGAAATGTAACCACCTGTCCGCCGCTTGAGAACGGCGATTGTTTGAACGTTACCTTTGAAGTTGAGGTTCCGGCAGACTTCAACCAGGTGGGGACGCCGAAAGACTGCATGAATACGATTGTTGTGGATGCCACACCGTCGATCGAATGCCCGAATGACAATCCGTGTCCTGAGTACACGCGTATGGCTGCGATCAATGTGTTGGTTCCTGAAATTCAATGCGATAAGAAAGTCTGTAATGACGCCGTTGGCGGTCTTTGTAACCCAGGTGTGGATGAACTGACGTTCCTTTGTGACCAGGTTTATCCCGTCAATCTCTGCTACAACGTTCGCGTTGAAAACACTGGCGAAACGCCATTCGAGAACGTTCGTGCCTGTGACAATGAGCTCGTTCAGGATGTCATCGCGGTGCTGGGCAACGGAGCATTGGGGGCATGTGATTTTGATCCAGCCGATGGTTGTGCCGATGTGACCCTCGTCAATAACGTGGGGACAGCAAGCTGCTGCTTCCAGGTGAATGAGGCTCAGTTAATCCAGCTTGCGAATCTCGATTTGATGCCAGACGAATTCTGTTACGACAATACCGCCACGTCCTATGGCGATGCGGTTGCGGAATGCACGCGTGGAGCCGATCGGAACCGAGAATCAAGCTGCGATGCACGCGTATGTCGTGCGCCGGAGTGTGATGTTGCAGTGGACAAGAAGATTCGCTGTATTAACAACTGTACCAATCGAGTTCCCGAGGGATTGCTTGTCGATGCGTTGCCGGCCACGCCGAATGCCCATGTCGAGTTTGTTACCGAGATGACCAATGCCGGTGATGTCGATATTTGCGCAGTCAACATATCCAGCATGTTCTCCGGCCCGTTTACGCCGACGGATTGCCCGAGCAACGTATGCCGATTGCAAATGTTGCAATCCAATGGGCAAACGGTTAACTGCACGCTACCG
>JBMYUM010000529.1:0-2524 GCA_049605375.1 Phycisphaerae bacterium
GCCAGGAATGCCCTCCTGCGCTCGATGCAGCAATACGGTCAGTTCCTCCGGTGCGACATGATCGACCGGATCGGGATAGCCACCCTCTACAACCATTGCCTGATCTTAGCCCGCCAACAACTCTTTATCACGCCAAACAGAAAGTAAACCTCAACTGCATATCACACCGACAAGCCAGATCTTACGGCGAAGCACCCTCAACCCGCCATTTTTCCGCTTCGTCAGCACGACCCCACTTCTCATAAAGCCGAATCAGTATCCGACGCGTCGCCGCCCCAAGTTCCGGCTTGTTCCGCCCGGCCGGCAACGCACGCACAAAAAGCGCCTCCGCCTCTTCAAAGCGATCCAACTTCATGTAGACCCGACCGAGGTAATAACAAATATCACCCAACCGCGGATTATCGTCCGCCTCGTGATGCCAGATCGCAAGCAACTCCTCGCCACGATCAATTGCTTTGTCGAACTGCCCCCGCGCCTGATAAAAATTCAAGAGATCAATTTCGGCAAAATAGGTCCCGACAGCAGCAGCCCCCTGAACCTTGCGGTACAACGCCGCCGTTTCCAGCAACGCCGCTTCCGCCTTCTCATGACGAGACGTCCTGAGCAACACCCGACCACGGGCATAGGTCAGAAACACCGTCGTCGCCGACTCCGGACCGTTCGCCTCATTCGAAACCGCCAATCCCTCGTCAAGCATCACCAATGCCTGGTCCTGCTGGTCTACCCGCGCCATCGAACGCGTGAGATTGTTCAGCGTCAACAACGTCTGCCGATGCGCCGGCCCTAAGACACGCTTCTGGTCAACATACACACCCTGCAGAGTCTCGACGGCCTCTGAAATACGTCGATTCGCACGATAGTGCGTCCCAAGATTCGACTGCAACAGCAGCGTCTCCGGATGATCCGCACCACGCATGGCCGTCGAACGTTTGATCAAATCTTGGTAGTAAGCCTCCGCATCATCCGGCGACCTGCGCGACAACAACTCCGCCATGAAACTCTGCGGATCAAACAACTCCTCAGCGCCTGGCCCATACCGCTTCTCCAACGCAGCAATAGCCTGTTCGAAATCCGACTCCGCCTCGTCGAGCTTACCCAACCGCATGCGGGCGGCACCACGAATCGTATAGCAGTCTCCGAAAGGAAACGTATCGCGCGGCAAACCAACCGCCTCCTGAAGAATCAACCCGACCGCATCAATCGCCTCTGCATGCTTATCCTGATAAAACTGAATCGTTGCCAATCCCAGGCTTGTCTTCATTCGATCAACCGGCGGCGCATCCGGCACGGAAGTCCACAACGCCATCGCAGAATCAAACTGGGCTTGTGCCTGCTCAAATTTGCTCATCGAAAGAAACGTCTCACCCATCGTGTGGCGAACACGCGCTTCCAGCAACGGCTGATCAAGAAACTTGTCTCCGATCGTCTGCGATGCGTCCTCCATGACCTCCAGCACCGTTACGTCTTTACCGGAGGCCTCAGGCCGCGCCTCAGAAAGCATCCCCGTAAAGAACGCCGTGACCGCCTCCGCCGATTCCAACGCATCCTGCTTCGAATCACGCTCGCGCGTCACCGAAATCAGCAACGCTGCCGTCGTCACCAGACCGGCAACGACGGTGACCATCCCAAACATCGTGGAAGCTACCAATGCACGGTTCCGCTGACCAAACTTCTTCAGGTGATAAAACGCACTCGGCGGCTTGGCGAGAATAGGCTCGTTCTTGACGAATCGTCTCAAATCCGCCGACAACTCCGCCGCCGTTTGATACCGATGTTGAGGCTCCTTCTCAATCGCCTTCATCACGATCGTCTCAAGGTCGCCACGGAGGTCCGGATGAAGAGAACCAAGCCGCGGAGGCGCATCATCGCGAATCACACGCGCAGCCTCCGCCATCGACATCCCATTCAAATCAAACGGAAGACGATTGGTCAACAACTGCCAGAGCACAACACCCAACGCATAAATGTCACTTCGCGTATCAAGCTGCTCAACATCACCCGCCAGCTGCTCAGGGCTCATGTACGCCAGCGTACCGATGACCTGCCCCGCACTTGTCTGCAAGGTCGTGACATTGACATCACTCTCAACAACACGCGCAATACCGAAGTCAAGAACCTTCGGCTGACCGATCTCATCAACCACACCCAGCGAACCGCTGCCCGTACCAACCGTCGCAGACTCAACCACCAGAATGTTCGCCGGCTTCAAATCGCGGTGAATCACACCCTTCTGATGCGCATGCTGCACCGCATCACAAACACGAGACAACAGCTCTACGCGCTGAAGAACCCCGAGCCCGCGATTGTTGGCGTGAATGTTAATCCGCTCGCCAACAATCAACTCCATCGCAAAGAATGGTTGAATACGCCCGTTCACACTGACATTGCCGGATTCATAAACGTGAGCAATGCCGGGATGCTGCAACCGACCAAGAACCTGAGACTCACGTTGCAAACGCGCAGCTAACGGACCACTGACCATGCCCGGCCGCAACATCTTTAACGCCACACGACGAAGCGGATT
>JBMYUM010000530.1:0-2520 GCA_049605375.1 Phycisphaerae bacterium
CGAGTGACGCGCGGCGTACGGGTCCTTCTCGTCGAGCGCTTTCAGGAGTGTTGCAACGCTTTGTACGTAAACATCCTGTACTCGGGCGGTCAGGACCGAAAGCCTTCGGCGAAGCCACTCGAATTCATTGTTCTCTACGTGTGCTTCAAGTTCATTGCTCGGATCAAGTTCGTTGCCAAGCTTAACCCGATTGCGCCCACCTCGCTTCGCGGCGTAGAGTGCTCGGTCGGCGATATCCATCAGTGTTGTGGCATTGTTGACACCGGCACATTCAGAGTCCGCAACACCGAAGGATGCCGTCACCGGTGACGCTTGCTGAGGCAGTGCGTCGCGAATCCCGATCGGCATGGCATGTCGAATGCGTTCAGCCAATTGTTGTGCGGTGCCGGCACTCGTTTCGGGTGCGATGATGGCAAACTCTTCGCCACCAATACGTCCAATGACGTCAGCATCTCGCGCACAGTTGCGAAGAATGTTGGCAACTTCCTGAAGCACAATGTTTCCGGCGAGGTGACCATGTGTGTCATTGATCGCCTTGAAGAAGTCGATGTCGAGTACAATCAGTGCGACGGGATGCCCGTACCGACGTGCGCGTGCGATTTCGCTTTCGAGCCGTGTATGAAAGTGGCCATGATTGAACAGCCCGGTGAGTGCATCGGTCAGGGCGGCGTTCCTCAATTTTTCATGCATCCGCCAGATGCGGAAGCCAACGCGTACGCGTGGCACCAGGTCGGTGTGGACGGCCTGGGTTTCGAAGAAGTCGTCGGCCATTGCCTCCAACGCCGCTTCCGCGAGTGCCCGCGATCCACAGGAAGCATGAAGAATCGTATATACACCGCTGTGTTCGGCGTTCCCCTGCAAGGCCTGGCACAATTCGATGCCTGTTCCCTGTTTGAGGTAAGGGGCACTAATGACGACCTGCGGTTTCCATTCTGCGATGAGTTTCAGGCCGGTCTTCATCCCGTCGGCATATTGGACGTCGAAGCCGGCATCGGTAAGGATTCTACCGATCAGAATTGCTTCTGACTCATCGCTCTCGACGATGGCAACTCGTTGCTCAGTCGACATGGAATTGAGATCAACCAGTGAGTATCAGACTCTCGTTCACTTACCCGGACCGTGACCGGACGTTGCCGGTTTATCGACCGCCACGGTGGTAGCGTACAATTCGGGATCTCAAAGTGTGGTTCTCGGACGGACATACGCACGGCGGGTGCGGCAAGGTAGAGGCGGGGTGGTGCTTCGTGGAATTCAAGCGGCCGATAACACAAATCCGGGCCCCCGAAGCGTCGACCTGATCGAAGGCGATGAATCAATACAGAGAGCGATCGTCTCCGTGCCACGGTGATGGCATGGCGCAAAAAAAGGTCATCTGATTGTGGGTTGCGGGATCTTACTTGAGCTCAACATCCCAGTACGCATTGTCCAGAAACTGCTTCCACGACGAGTATCGCTTATCGGACAGTTTGATGGAAACAACGGGATTACGCTTTGGTTTTTCCGGCTGGCGGATGAGCTTCATATTCGCTTCAAGCGGCGTCCGCCCACCTTTCTTCACATTGCAGCGAATACAGGCGCAGACGATGTTTTCCCACGACAAGCCACCGCCCCTCGATCGCGGCACAACGTGGTCGAGACTAAGCAGTGAGCTGTTGAAGCGCTTTCCGCAATACTGGCAGATGTTGTTATCGCGTGCGAACAGGTTTCGTCGATTGAGCTTAACCTGCTGCTTGGGAAGACGCGAATAGGTCAGCACCCTGACGATGCGCGGGACGAGGATATCGACACGAACGGTGCGGATCCAGTCATATCGATGGGCTTCAAATTCCTTCTTGAACGCACTGAGTTCGGCCCAATCGGCGAAGTCGTAGGTGACGTAACGGCCGTCTTCGACGTCGACGACTTCCGCAATCGGCTCGTTGTTATCATCGCGTTTTGAGAGAAGGGTAAATGCCCGTCGAACACTAATGACTCTCATGGCCATGTAGTGAGCATTGAGGAGCAAGACGCTACTGTCGAGGTAGCCACCGGCTTGATTCATCACTGTAGGGAAGATGAACACTCCTTGTTCGGCAGACAAAAATGCACCGAAGTCCTTTAAACTGTAGGCGAAACGCCATGGCCAGACAAGCACGAAGTTGTCTCACGCCATGTTTTCTCGGGGTATTCACTCAACGACATGATCGAAAAATTGGGTTCGTAAGGTCAAGAAAAAGCGGGTGCGATGCACAGACGTAACGCCGGCAGCGTCGGCATGAATCTTCCGTCAAAAACGTGAGGGGATTATTAACGCCGGATTAAGGGTGCCGGCTCTTCGCTTCGGCAATTCACATGCCGGGCGCGACTGCTCTTACTGCATGGCCTCAATCTGGGTTTCATACAAATTGAAACGTTGGTCGTTTCTGCTCTGGTAGCCGGATTGCTGCAACTGCAAGAGAAGAGACTGTGCTGCGGTCGCATCTTCTCCTTCTTTGATGAGCGATTCGAGTTGTATCATCAACTCATACCAGATGTGGAGGG
>JBMYUM010000531.1:0-2515 GCA_049605375.1 Phycisphaerae bacterium
GTCACGGGGCCAATTTGACTTCAACGTCTTCGATCATCTCGAAATCGTGATATCGCGCACCTCTTCCTTCGGCAAATACCACCACACTTCTTGGGTAGAAGGGGATCAGACCGGCTCTCGGAATGGCGGTTTCACTATTGGCCACCACAACGGTCACGCCTCCGTCCTGGCGATCCGGATGGTGAAACGTGCACAGGAGTGCGTTGTCAGTCCGATCATATGCCTCATTGCCGAACGAGAAATCGGTACTGCGAAACTCGACCGACGTGTCCAAACCGGCAAACAGGTGCTGCAACTGAGGGGACTGGGCCGCATTACCCAGGATGAGTACCGACCCCCGCTTCAGATCTGTGGGGTCCAAATGCTCAACCTTGACCACCTTGGTTTCGGTTTCGTCGAACCGCCGTTCGAAATTCGCCTGAATGTCGAGATAACCTTGCGGAACGTCGCCAGAGGGCAGGATCGTCAAAAGAAAAGGACCGGCCTTGGTGGTGTTGGTGGTCGGCGTAATCATCCGTTCGTCCACCTTGCGAAAGACATGGTAGTCCGGATCGATCGCAATGCGTTTGGGTTCACTGTCGACGGCGAGCATGACGTTCGATCGCGGTCCGTCGATTTGAATCTCCCTGTTCTCCGTGCGCTCCCCAAAATCAAGGGTGACCGGCAGCTTCACCAGGAAATCTGTGCCCTCCTGGCTTACCGCCAGTGAGAGCTGACCCTCGGTGGGACGGTACGTGGCTTCTTCAATCACAACTTTCGGTGCTCCGCCATGGTATACCCATTGATCAAAGAACCGTTGCAGGGATTGGCCATGCACCGATTCGCATACCTGACGGATGTCGTTCCAACTCGCTCGACGACCGAGATAGTCGCGCGTGAACCGTCGCATGGCCTCGAAGAAGTCCTCTTCTCCCATCTCACGCGTCAGCAGGTGAAAGACCGAGGCGCCTTTCTGATAGGCGACACCGCGGCCGCATCCGTCCGGATCGCCGAAGGTGGCAAGCGGCTTGTCCTGATCCGCGGGGAGTCGGCTCAGAAAGTGCGCGTGATTGCGTCGTTTGCGTCGTGCTTCGTCGGGTTTGCCGTCGAGGACATGGCCGTAATAGTTGGTCGCAAAACTCGTGATGGACTCGCACCAATTCCCGCGCGCATAGTCGACGAGAATTCCGTTGCCCCACCAGCAGTGGAGCATCTCGTGATCGATGTAGCCGTGGGCTGTCTGGGCCCGTTCACCCATATCGATGACCGCTGAGCTGAGCAGGGTAAAGGTGGGAAAAGCGAAGCCGCTGCTGAAGAAGTTATCAACGATCTTGTAGGTCCGTGCCGGATACCGGCCGACCAGCGGCTCATATCGGCTGAGGACGGTGTCTACCGTGGAAAACAACCCCTCAACATGTTGGGACTGGCTTGGCTTCAGATGCAGACGGACGTCGATGCCGCGGATGTTTCGCGTGTGGACAACGTGAGGACCACCGACGATAGCGAATCTGTCGATCGGATGCGGTGACCGCCAGGCATGATGATCCCGCATGTGTGCCCGATCCAAGTCGGGATCACCTGATCCAACCAACGGAAAGTCATCGATTCGATCAGCTGTCACGCGAAATGTAGGGACCGGGCCATAGCCGACGGATTCGTCCAGCACCGGATTGGGGTACCAGACACCGCCGGATAAATACACGCCTTCCGGGGCGATGTGAGCCACCATTTCCGTGTTGTGGATCGCCCCTTCGCGTTCGCCGGCTGAGACGTCCTGGAACAGTTCGCCAGCGTACCTGACTTCCAGCACGCTTTGGCGATGGAGGTGCGGCGTGATGACCTCATAGGTTGCGGGCTGATAGCCGCCGTCGATGGTCTCCCATTCATCGCCGATCCGCGTGAAAGGGCTGCGACGCCCATCGACCAGAACCGAGCTCACATGCAACGACGGATGAATTTCGAAGCGAATTCGTCGTTTCCGTGACTGAAGGGCGTTGTCGTCGGCGGATGCGAGCCAGAGGGACGCTCGTCCGGACAATTCATGTGTTTCCGGCACAATGGACAGGTCCAGGTCATATTGCACCGCGTGCATGGGGACAACGACCGGTGACGCGCATCCGGTCAGTACGGCGACCAGGCTGGCGCAGAGAAAGCCAAGTGCTGCCCTCACGTTACGTCGGAGGGGGATTGGGTACGAATTCTGTTGCATGGAAGATGGGCTGGGTATCATTGAGAGTTCTATCCAGATGCAGGAATCGAGCGGCCGTTCCGTGTGATCGCGGGCCGCCGAAAAATTATACGTCAATCCGGGTGTCCGTTTACCAAACGGCCCTATTCATGCGCATGGTATATGGAAATTCGTGCGTTGGGCAAAACGTGGCGATGTGGAAGTCGACGGGATTCGGTCCGTACGTCAAATTCTACTTGTCACCCGGAGGCCTGCCCGTATACTTTTTAGTGAAGTGACGGCGATTCATTGACGAGGTGATCACGTGGGTGTCTCGCTTCCAACTGATTCGTCTGTATTTAGAGTAGT
>JBMYUM010000532.1:0-2498 GCA_049605375.1 Phycisphaerae bacterium
ACAGCCGCCGCTCCACCCCAGAAAAGCGCGGGAGAGACGAACGCGGCCGCCATCATCATCGGCACGGAAAAGTGTGGCATTCCTTCCATCAACTCGATTCTCATTCCCATCAATACAGAGAACCGTCCGCACGTAGCACAGGCCGGTCCATATCACCGATCATGTCCGGGCATGCTGACGATGCATGCGTTCGGCCAGGAACGACGTCAACGAAACGTCGAGCGGGTCGGCGGTACTCATCAAGGCGTAATCAATTCGACTGTCGAGGCACATGCCGCGAACATCGTCGATGAAACGCCGTACATTCTCAAGGTAGTTCTTACGCAACGACTGCGGATCAGTCAGGATCTCACGATCAACGCCTTCCATCCCTTCGAACAAGGTGCGGTCGTCGAACGGAAACTCAAGCTCATCGTGATCGAGAACATGAAGGACGATCACCTCCTGTTGCGCCTGACGAAAGCGTTGCAGACCCGCAAAGACTTCCTCTTTCTTGGACAACAGATCGGAAATGACAACCACCAGCCCCCGTCGTGGAATCTGCGCTGCAAGATTCAGAAACGATGCTTCCAAACCCGTCGCATGCTCAGGCGTATGCTGCTCAATCGCCTCCGACAGCGCGGAAAGGGAGGCTCGGTTAGTCGATACCGGCAGGCGCTTCTGGATCTCTGTGTCGAACAGTGTCAGACCAACGGCATCCTGCTGATAAACCAGCAGGTGTGCGATCGAAGCCGCCAACGTCGCAGCATACTGCCACTTGGTCATCCGCCCGGTACCGGGATGCTCCGGATACGCCATGGAACCCGATCCATCAAGGACCAGGTGCACACGCATATTCGTCTCTTCTTCATACTCCTTGATGAAGAAGCGATCCGCCTTCGCGTAAACACGCCAGTCAATGTGGCGAATGTCATCACCCGGAACATACGATCGGTGATTCGCAAACTCGACACTGAACCCTTTGTAGGGGCTCTTGTGCATACCGCTCACGAATCCCTCGACCACGTGCCGCGCACGAAGTTCAAGCGATGCGATCTTGCTCAGCACTTCAGGCTGAAAGTACTTTTCGGACCTGTCCATTCTCGTCTAACTCAGTTGGTGTGGCCGAAACCGTATTCAACAACTCATCAATGATCCGGTCCGCGTTGTAACCCTGCGCCTCGGCAGAAAAGTTCGTCACAATTCGATGCCGGAGAATCGGATGCGCCAAGGCGCGTATATCGTCGATCGCCACGTGGTGACGACCCTCAAGAATAGCACGGACTTTGCCGGCCAGGATCAACGACTGCACCGCACGAGGACCTGCACCCCAGTTCAACATCTTCTTGACGAACTCACTGCTTCCCTCTTCATGCGGACGGGTCGCACGAACCAGCGAAAGCGCAAAGTGAATGACATCCGGCGCAGCCGGCACGCGGCGTACCAACTGCTGGAATCGGAGCACCTCGTCACCGGAGAGAACCTTCTGGATGTCCGGTTCGCCCGACGATGTCGTCTGCTCGGCGACCGTGTACTCCTCGTCATAGCTCGGATAGCCAATTTGAATCTTGAACATGAAACGGTCCTGCTGCGCCTCCGGCAGCGGATAGGTCCCTTCCTGCTCAATAGGGTTCTGCGTCGCCAGAACGAAGAACGGCAACGACAGATCGTGACGATTACCACCGACCGTCACGTGGCGTTCCTGCATCGATTCCAAGAGTGCCGCCTGCGTCTTAGGAGGCGTACGGTTAATCTCGTCAGCAAGAATCACGTTGGCAAAGATCGGGCCAGGAAGGAACTTGAACGTACGCGAACCGGAGGCCTTATCCTCCTGAATCACTTCCGTTCCCGTGATGTCCGACGGCATGAGGTCCGGTGTGAACTGAATACGGTTGAAAGACAGCGTGAGGCAACGCGCCAATGATGAAATCATCAATGTCTTGGCGAGCCCCGGCACCCCTTCGAGTATGCAGTGACCATTGGCAAACAGCGCGATCAGCAACTGCTCGACGACCTCGTCCTGACCAACGATGACTTTGGCTAACTCGTCCTTGAGCCGACCGTACGACTGTTTCAATTCGGATGCGATGGCAGCATCATCCGATGCCCAGGTTTGCCCCTGGCCCGACTGGCCCGCCGCACCCTGATTACTTTCCGACATCATTAACTCCCGTCTGCTTCGCAACACGAAGCGATCATGACTCGGGCGCAAAATCACACCCGAAGCTCTGCATACATGCCTACGGTAACGCGACGCTACTGCTGCATGATGGGTATCTGATTGTAAGGTAACTGTAGAATGATGAGTGCCACGGACGTGCCATAGATATCGCCAACGCCGTCACCAAACCACTGCCCGTCGGCCAACTGCTCCTTCACCAGCCGATCACGAAGTTTTGCAAAGTACTCATCCCACCCCGGGTCTTTCGAAATGTACATCGCCTGTGCCATATACAAATGAGCGTAGTAGCGATGCCCTTGCGCACTGGCCAAAGGATCAAGATTGTCTTTGCAGTACT
>JBMYUM010000533.1:0-2487 GCA_049605375.1 Phycisphaerae bacterium
CCTCGCATGCCTGCCGGATGTAACGGTCGGGCAATATGTGCTTGTTCACGTCGGCATGGCTATCAGCATTGTCGATGAAGACGAGGCGCAGCGTGTGTTCCAATACCTCGAAGAGATCGAATCGCTTGACGAGCTCGACGATATGATGGAAAGCAAGAAGCCATGAAGTTCATCGACGAATACCGTGATGCCCAAAAGGCAAAGACGATGGCAGCCGCGATTGCCAGAATAAGCAAGACGCCGGTGTCTATCATGGAGATCTGCGGCGGGCAGACGCACGCGATCATGAAATTCGGGATTGACGAACTGCTGCCACCCACGATCACATTGATCCACGGTCCCGGTTGCCCGGTGTGTGTCACGCCGATCCACATGATTGACGCCGCGATCGAGCTCTCAACGCGGCCGAATGTGACCGTGTGTTCGTTTGGTGACATGCTGCGCGTACCTGGCTCCAGCACAGACTTGATGACGAGCAAAGCCAAGGGTGGTCAGGTTCGCATCATCTACGCACCGATTGACAGCGTGAAATTCGCCCAGCGAAATCCGGATCAACAAGTTGTGTTCTTTGCCGTCGGATTTGAAACAACCGCGCCTGCAAATGCATTGGCCGTTCGCTATGCCGAAGAAAATGGTATTGAAAATTTCTCGATGCTGGTCTCCCACGTGTTGGTACCACCGGCTATTGAGTCCATCCTGTCCGCACCGGACAACAGGGTGCAGGCGTTCCTCGCAGCCGGCCATGTTTGCACGATCATGGGCTATCGTGAATATGAACCGCTTGCGCGTCAGTATCGTGTTCCTATTGTTGTCACCGGGTTTGAGCCAATCGACATATTGCAGGGCGTGTATCGTTGCCTCGTCCAGATCGAGGAAGGGCGTCACGAGGTCGAGAATCAGTACCAGCGTTTTGTTCAACGAGACGGTAATCAGCATGCGCAAGAACTCGTGAACAGCGTGTTCGAGATTACGCCGCGCGAATGGCGTGGTATCGGCTCCATTCCTGCCAGCGGTCTGAAACTACGTGAGCCGTACGCATCATTCGACGCCAGCGTTCGATTTGGTGAGATGGAACAACCATCGGAAGCTGCATCCGCCTGCATCAGCGGCCAGATTCTTACCGGCAATCGCAAGCCCCATGAATGTGAGGCGTTCGGGAAGGAATGCACGCCCGATTCGCCGTTGGGCGCTCCGATGGTATCAGCCGAGGGTGCCTGCTCAGCTTACTACCGCTATCGATTGGGCCGCCCGTCGAATCCCGCGTCACAGGAAAGCCCAGCCTCGGGCCCCTGAATCTGAAAGGAGGCGCCCCATGAACGAACCTACCAACCCCGCTGAGCGCGGAGAGACCAACCACGAATTGTCTGCGATGCAATGCCCGCTTCCTCATGCCCAGAAACATGTCATCACTATGGCACACGGCGGAGGAGGGTCAGTCATGCATCAATTGATCAACGAGCATCTCTTACCGAGTCTGAATCACACGGGGACAAACGGAGATCATATTTCCGGTCAGCATGACGCGACCGTTCTTGAGATCGGTGCGACTCGAATCGCGATGACGACCGACTCCTTTGTTGTTCAGCCAATCTGGTTTCCTGGCGGCGACATCGGATCACTTGCGATTCACGGAACCGTGAATGACCTGGCCATGGCCGGTGCAATTCCTCAGTACATCAGTGTCGGCCTCATTCTTGAGGCGGGTTTCCCGATCGACGAACTAGACAAGTTGATGCAATCCATGGGTAGAGCGGCCGCAGCATGTGGCGTTCATATCGTAACGGGTGACACCAAGGTTGTGGAACGAGGCAAGGGCGACAAGATCTACATCAATACCGCGGGGATCGGCGTCGTCCCCGACAATCTCGACATCCATCCTCGACATATCCGAGACGGAGACTGCCTGATCGTCAGCGGCGACATTGCGCGACATGGCATGGCCGTCATGGCACTTCGCGAAGAACTCGAGTTCGAAACGACGATCACCAGCGACTCAGCTTCGATCGCTTCAAGTGTGCGCACGCTTTGTGAAAGTGGAGTTAATGTTCGCTGCCTCCGCGACTTGACAAGGGGCGGACTCGCGTCAGCGCTCTGTGAATTGGCCGGGCACACAGGACTCACGCTCGAGATTCGTGAAAGTGAGATTCCGGTACGGCACGACGTGCGTTCAGCATGTGAATTGCTGGGTTTCGACCCGCTTTATGTTGCCTGCGAAGGCAGGTTCCTGGCCGTTGTCCCAGAACGGGATGCACAAGAAGCGCTCAACTGTCTTCGACGCCATGCCAGGCACGCGGATGAACATCAGGATCTGCCCGCTACGATCATTGGCCGCGTACGCGGCAATGCGACCCGTGGAGAGGTTCACGCTGAGACGCCGCTGGGAACCAAACGCCTCATTACCATGCTCAGCGGCGAACAGCTGCCCAGGATTTGCTGAACGCCGTCGGCAACCATGATTCCGAGCGAATCAGGCATGACATCCATGCG